>NZ_RHJM01000039.1:0-54466 GCF_004212315.1 Escherichia sp. E10V5 | reverse complement strand
ATAAAAATTGTCGAGGTTGACGGCCTGTCAGAGGGCGTTTTCAGTAAAGAAGGTCGTATTGTTGCCGGTCCCTATGACTACAACGTGGTAAAAAGCGACAACCAGAACTGGTTTTTAACCAGTGAAATTCCCGCAGGACCGTATACTCCGGTACTACCCGTCATCCCGGACCCCGATCCAGAGCCACCTGTAACACCTGAGCCCCCTGTAACACCAGAACCGCCTGTGACACCGGAGCCACCTGTTACGCCATCTGTTCCACAACCAGAACGAAAACATCAGTATCGCCCGGAAATTGGTAGCTATCTGGCCAATATTCAGGCGGCAAATACGCTGTTTAATACCCGGCTGCATGACCGTCTGGGGGAAACACAATACACCGACCTGCTCACTGGCGAACAGAAAGTAACCAGTTTGTGGATGCGTAACATTGGCGGGCATAACCGCTTTAAAGATCGTTCGGATGAATTGAGCACCCAGAGCAACCGTTATGTTCTGCAACTGGGCGGCGATCTTGCGCAATGGAGCAGTAACGCACTCGATCGCTGGCATCTCGGCCTGATGGCTGGCTATGCCAACAGCAAGAGTCACACGCATTCCAGCCTGACCGGATACAGCTCACGTGGGCAAATCGACGGCTACAGTGTGGGCGTGTATGGCACCTGGTACGCTAACGAAGCAGACAAAACAGGGACTTATGTTGACAGCTGGTTGCTCTATAACTGGTTTGATAACACCGTCTCCGGCGAGTATCTGCCCAGTGAAAAGTATCACTCTGACGGCATCACCGCCGCCATTGAAGCGGGTTATACCTTCCGTCTTGGTGAAAGCGCAGATGCGCGTACCAGCTACTGGTTGCAGCCAAAAATGCAACTGACGTGGATGGACGTGAAGGCAGACAATCATACGGAAGACAATGGCACTCTGGTTGAGGACAGCACCGAAGGCAACCTGCAAACGCGTCTGGGGGTGAAAGCGTATCTGCAGGGTCATCATGCTATTGATGATCATAAAGAGCGTTCCTTCCAGCCTTTCGTGGAAGCCAACTGGATTTATAACTCACGCAATTACAGCGTGAAAATGGATGGCATCAGCGATGCAATTACTGGCACGCGTAATATTGGCGAGTTAAAAATGGGGGTAGAAGGTCAGCTTACCCCGCGTCTGCAACTGTGGGGCAACGTCGCCCAGCAGTTGGGTGACAATGGTTACAGCGATACCCAGGGAATGCTGGGCATGAAATATCTCTTCTGATACCCCTTTGCCACCTGTCACAGTACGGGTGGCACTCTCTTAGATCGACAACCTTTGTGATCGCGCTCGCATTCAGTCATTTTTACTATAAATATGATGAAGTTAATTCAGCTTATTTATGGGTGAAATCACTATGGACCCCTTGCACGCCGTTTACCTGACCGTCGGACTGTTCGTCATCACCTTTTTTAATCCGGGGGCAAATCTCTTTGTCGTGGTACAAACCAGCCTGGCCTCAGGCCGTCGTGCAGGTGTACTCACCGGGCTTGGCGTGGCGCTTGGCGATGCCATCTATTCCGGGTTGGGATTGTTTGGGATGGCGACGCTCATTACCCAGTGTGAAGAGATTTTCTCACTCATTAAAATCGTCGGCGGCGCTTATCTTTTATGGTTTGCCTGGAACAGTATGCGCCGACAATCAACACCACAGATGAGCGCATTACAGCAGCCGCTTAATGCTCCCTGGTATGTATTTTTCCGCCGTGGACTCATTACCGATCTCTCTAATCCACAAACAGTTTTATTTTTTATCAGTATCTTCTCAGTGACGTTAAGCGCAGAAACGCCGACCTGGGCGCGGTTTATGGCCTGGGCGGGGATTGTGCTCGCATCTATTATCTGGCGTGTATTTCTTAGTCAGGCGTTTTCTTTACCCGCCGTGCGTCGTGCATACGGGCGTATGCAGCGCGTTGCCAGTCGGGTTATTGGTGCGATTATTGGTGTCTTTGCGCTACGGCTGATTTATGAAGGAGTTACACATCGGTGAGCTGATAATTGTAACCAACCCAATTGAGAAATTGGACCGCCATCGAGGCCTCGAACCCCGTACCATACAACAATCCTGGTTGTCGTCTGCTCTTCCTGATGAGCTAATGGCGGTTTTTTGATACGAACCTTACAGCATATTTCCTGTCAGGCCCTGGTGCGATGCATAAGATACAGAAACTGCCCTACGCGAACATGACGGAATTATGATTTTTTTCATATGAATGTCAACTCGCACATTCACAAAATATATTTATTGATCATTTAATAAGCAGCACTGAGTTCATGTCGGCTGATCGCTTTACACAGGCAGCGAGCTCTTGCCCCTGCCCTGAATGTTGTCGCTCTCTTAGTGCCGGAGAGCGACGTTATATGTAGCACTACACGCTATATTTAATTTTTCAGTCCGTTAGCGTGCCATTATCAATCACAAAGCGATATTTCACATCGCCGCGCAACATTCGCTCATAGGCTTCGTTAATTTGATCGGCCCGAATCATCTCTATATCAGCTACGATGCCATGTTCGGCGCAGAAGTCGAGCATCTCCTGGGTTTCTGGAATGCCGCCAATCATCGAGCCGGCAATTGAGCGACGTTTCATGATCAGGTTGAAAACCTCCGGCGACTTATGCGGCGTTGCGGGAGCGCCAACCAGCGTCATGGTGCCATCGCGTTTCAGCAAAATCGTAAAATCATCGAGATTATGCGGCGCAGCAACTGTATTTAAAATGAAATCGAAACTCTTCACGTGGGCCGCCATTTCATCGGCATTACGCGAGTTAACGACTTCATCAGCCCCCAGGGCTTTTGCCGCTTCGCGTTTTGATTCAGAAGTGGTAAACGCCACCACATGCGCTCCCATAGCGTGGGCCAGCTTGATTCCCATATGCCCCAGACCGCCAATGCCGACCACGCCCACTTTTTTACCTGGCCCGGCCTGCCAGTGGCGCAGCGGTGAATAGGTCGTAATGCCTGCACACAGCAACGGCGCAACTGCGGCAAGCTGCTCTTGCGGGTGGCGAATACGTAAAACGTAACGCTCATGAACAACAATTTGCTGCGAATAACCGCCCAGAGTATGGCCCGGCTCGTCTGGCGTCGGCGCGTTATAGGTCCCTATCATGTGATCACAATAGTTTTCCAGCCCGTCTTCACACTCTTCGCAGTGTTTACAACTGTCGACAATACAGCCGACGCCCACCAGATCGCCCGGCGCATGTTTTTCCACCTGATCACCAACGGCCACCACGCGACCCACAATTTCATGGCCTGGCACGCAGGGATAAACCGTCCCCGCCCACTCCGAACGGACCTGGTGGATATCGGAATGGCAGACGCCACAATAAGCGATTTCGATTTTGACATCATGCGGTCCCGGTTCACGGCGGGTGATGTCCATCGGTTCCAGCGGTTGTTTAGCGGAATATGCACCAATAGCTTTGATCTTCATTGCGTTTACTCCTGATTAGCTATGTGTATTTGGCGATGCCTGATATGTCATCGCGGCAAAACGCGTCCATTGAATATAGCCAATATTTAAGCCGCCCGATCCAGCCCCAACATACCGCGTACCTGAACCAAACAGAGCAGCAACGTTCCCCACAGGGCCAATACGTGTAATTTTTGCCATACGTAAAAGAGTAAAACTGACTATATTTATTTTTTGGGCGCAGATAAATTAATTATCTACACAACGGCAATAAGGGCATACTCTTCGAAGATAACGTCCATTTCTGGCGAATAACTTCCTTCCGCCTCGAAAAAACGACGGTGTTCATTACGCCAATATTTAAGACTGAGATCACCTTCGCCTTCCTTACGGGCAAACTCTTCAGTGACATCAGAAAAGCGCAGTAAATACAGGCCAATAATTCTGATAACACAAACAGGCTCGCCAGCGCTATTTTGCACAATCTTATACTCACCAATCATCGGAAACGCGTTGTCCTCAATACATCCCGCCAGCGAACCACAGGAAGCAGTTTTAACACCAGTCGCAATCAACGTTGCGAGGTGATCGGCCAACGCTGCTGAATCGCCAAAAGTACAACAGGAAGCATGAGGATATTTTTGTGAGATATTTTCTTCTATGGACATGGGAATATTTACGCAATCATGGAAAAATAAATCACATCATAATTACTCTTGATAATAATCAGCAAGAGTATCATTGGTTTTTCCACGCTTAATCTTTTTTATCCGAAGCAGGTCACATTTATGGCTTGATAAATATCTTTGTTAAAACTCTTTTTTTGTGTATTTCTCTCAAATAACCCCCTAAAAATTATGCCTGGAGATTATAAAGTTCAGGATGATTCATTAGCAAACCACTGCCGACACACTCATATTCAGATAGCCCCACTCCCTGGGGCTTAAATCTCTTACTATTCACCGTTGCAGACATATCAAATGCGTATCAACCTGCCACACTCCCCCACACCAGTTGTCCTTTATGGAACGTTGCCGTTCTCGGCGAAATACGCGCCACCGCCTCGGCGGAACAGGAGGCGTCCACCAGCACAAAGCTGGCGTCATCCTGCGCTTTTGGCCACACACGCTCGCCTTTTTCATTCAGCGGCAATACGTCTCCAGTGGCTAAAAACAGCGAACGGGAGAGGTTCTGTTCGTTAGGACGAATATAGAGCTGCGCGTACAGATTGGCTTTTTCCAGCATGTCGCCCAGGCCGTAAGGCGACCAGTGGTCGATAACGCTGTCGGTGCCGGTCATCACTTTTACGCCTTTGTCGTGGAGCTGTTTGAGCGGCATATGCAACGTGCCAATCGGCACCGTCGAGGCGATAGAAATTTGCTGCGCCGCCATCCGGTGCGCCAACTCATCGACCTGTTGCTCGTTGAGCGTAGCCAGCGCAAAGGCGTGACTGATGGTCAGTTTGCCTTTCAGCTGTGGCGTTTTCTCCACCGTTTCAACCATATAATTGATGGCTGCCACGCCCGCCGGCGTGGTTTCGTGCAGGTGAATATCGACGCCTTTGTCGTAGTCCAGCGCAATCTGGAACATGGTGTCGAGGGATTTTTCCATCGCGCCATCAACACTGGTTGGGTCCAGCCCGCCGACGTAATGCGCCCCTGCCTGCATCGCTTCGCGCATTAAGGGTTCCGATTTCGACAGCAGCAAACCGTGCTGCGGGAAGGCGACAATTTCACACTCGAAGCCCGCCTGACGTCGCGCCAGCACCGCCTGCAAATTTTGCAGATTTTTCAGGCCGGAAACCGGTTCGATATTGCAGTGGCTGCGGGCAATGGTGGTGCCTTTCGACTGCAATAAATCGATCAGTTTTTCCGCCCGCTCTTGGGTGTAGGGTTGCAGCTCCGGCAGCATTTTCTGCTCGAGCTTAATCATATCCTGGATGGTGGTGCCTGCCGGGCGATTGAGCGAGCGCCACGGCCCGCCGTAAAAGGTTTTGTCGAGATGAATATGCATGTCGCGGGTGGTGGGCAGCATCAGCTTACCGCCAGCGTCATAGTGCGGCAGCGTGGCGTCCGGATGCTGTTTGTTCTCGCGCAGGGCAACAATTTTACCGTTCTGAATCTCCACGGTCTGGCGCGTCGTGCGGGTCTGCACCGCCACGCCATTTTCGTAGTCAAATCCAATTTCCAGCAGCACGTTGTCGAGATAGTAATGCGGGTCAGTGATTTTCATGGTGTTGTTCGCTTCGCAGTTTGTAGTGCCAGAAACCGCCGCATGGGCGAGCGGCACAGAGGTACCAAACAGCGCAGCGGCGGTAACCATCTTACCGCTCTGGCTCAGAAACTCACGGCGGCTATTGCTTTCTTTCATCTTACGTCCTTACGTTTTAATAATATGGGTGCCCGTTTCGCCACGCAGCGCCGCAGGCAGGCATTCCGGCGTGGTGATAATCACTTCTTTGCCGCCCTGTTCCAGGAATGTCAGGCTGGCGAT
Organism: Escherichia sp. E10V5; assembly: GCF_004212315.1. Lineage (NCBI taxonomy): Bacteria > Pseudomonadati > Pseudomonadota > Gammaproteobacteria > Enterobacterales > Enterobacteriaceae > Escherichia > Escherichia sp. E10V5. The sequence continues at coordinate 48,524 of NZ_RHJM01000039.1, read as the reverse complement.
GATTTTTGGCAACATGCTGCCGGGCGGGAAATGCCCTTCCTGCATATAGCGGGTCATGGTGGCAATATCTACGCGATCCAGCGCCTGCTGCTGCGGCTTGCCAAAGTGAATACACACTTTTTCCACGCCGGTGGTGATCACCAGAATGTCGGCGTGAATTTCGCGAGCCAGTAGTGCGGTGGAGAGATCTTTGTCGATAACCGCGTCCACGCTTTGGTAATCCCCTGCTTCGCTGCGCACCACCGGAATTCCGCCGCCGCCCGCGCCAATTACCACAAAGCCTTGTTGGATCAGCGCCTTAATGGCAGGTGCTTCGACAATACGTTTCGGTTCCGGCGAGGCGACAACGCGGCGATAGCCGCGTCCGGCATCTTCAACAAAACGCCAGTCAGGGTTAGCCTTTTGTAGTTCGTCACGCTGGCTTTCACTGAAGAATGCACCGATGGGCTTGGTGGGATGAGCAAAACCCGGATCGTTTTTATCCACTTCCACCTGAGTCACCACGGTGACGGCTTTTTTCTCGCCGTGACGCGCCAGTCGGTTGTTCAGCGCCTGTTGGATCAGATAGCCGATGCCGCCTTGCGTATCTGCCACACAGTTCGCCAGCGGCGTTAAGGGCAGCCCTTCGCGCTCGTGGGCAATCTCCGCACGGCGTAAATCCAGCCCGACCTGCGGCCCGTTACCGTGGGTCAGCACAATGTCGTAATCGGAAGCCAGCATTTCCAGCACCGTATCGGCGACGGCTTTCACCGCCTCCGCCTGATGCTCAATCGACTGGCTGGCGTTATCTTTGATAATGCTGTTGCCACCAATGGCAACGACCACAAGTTCTTTCATGTTGTTATGTCCGCTACAGAGGGTGATGAGGTTATGACCAACGCCAGACTGCCTGATGCGCTACGCTTATCAGGCCTACAAATTCTCGTGCCATCCGTAGGCCGGATAAGGCGTTCACGCCACATCCGGCAGTGGTGACAAATGCCTGATGCGCTACGCTCGCGCGTCTTATCAGGCCTACAGATTCTTGTGCCATTCGTAGGCCGGATAAGGCGTTCACGCCGCATCCGGCAGAAACAACGCGCACTTTACAGTTCAGACGCCGTAACGTTCGCACCAGCCAAGAATGGCTTTCTCGAAGCAGGCGAATGGTGGATGCACAATGCCCGCGCCAATCATGCCGACGCCCGCATCTTTATGGGCGATGGCGGTGTTGATCACCGGCAGAATGCCACTGCTGCCGACGCGGGTGATGTCGATAGCCGACGGCACGCCCATAAAACCGAGCAGCGGAATGGTGACGTTCGGGTTTTCACCGAGAGTGATTTCGCGCATCTGACGGGAGAAATCGATAGCCTCTTCCACCGTGCCGCCCACCAGCGCGACGATTGCAGGCGCGGTCGCCATAGCAAATCCGCCAATACCGTAGGTTTCAGTGATGGCGCTGTCGCCGATATCCAGCCCCGAATCTTCCGGCTTATAACCGGCAAACATCGGGCCGATCACCTGCTGCGCTGGGCCGGTAAACCATTGCCCCGGTAATCCGCTGACCCGCAGGCCAAACTCGACGCCGTTACGCGCCATGGTGGTCACCACGGTGCTGTATTCGATGCCGTGCGCCGCATCCATCGCCGCTTTACACATCGCCATCCACGTCGGGCCGGAGAAGTAGTCGCTGCTGGCAACAAACTCAAACACTTCGCGCTGTTGCTCCACGGAATAACCTGCCTGAATAATCCCCGGCGTCAGCGCCTGAATCAGTAGCGTCGTCCCGGCGTTATTGCGGTTATGGCACTCATCGCCCATATGCAGCGCTTGCGCCAACATTAAGCGCAGATCGATCTCGCCGATAATTTTCATCGCGTCGCGCAGCATTGGCCCCTGCACATCGCGCATCCAGTTGAGGCGGTCAATCACGCTCTGGTCGTTAGCGCCCATGCGCAATATCTTCGCCATCTGCTCGCTCATGTTGGTGTAAGCGACGTTGCCGTAGGTTTTGTTTTTTACGATGTGCATAAACATCGAGGCCGAGGTGACGCCCGCCATCGATCCCACGCAGTCATGCTCGTGGCACGGCGAGAAAGTAATCTCCCCGGAAGCCGCCAATTCAGCCGCCTCATCGAGATCTTTCGCCAGCCCTTCGAACACCAGCGCTCCGGTGACCGCGCCTTTCATCGCACCGCACATTTTTTCCCAGGTGATAGGCGGCCCGGCGTGAAGAATGGTTTTCGGCGTCATGCCTGGCACCACGTTAATCGCCTGATCAAAACCAATCAGCACCGGATGCGACTGGATAATGCGCTCCAGTGCCTGCTGGTTAGCGGCGGCGATTTTGTCTGCCAGCGGCGAATCGGCAATGTTGTCCAGTGCCTGCACCACCTGCATATTGCCCTGCCCCGGCGGCGTCCAGTCGAGTTGGGTCACTTCTACATGCTGCTTTTTCAGGTCATCGCTAAACATGGCGATGCCGACGTTAATAACGTTCAACGGTTGGCTAAACAGTGACGGGCTCATCAGGCTTCCTCCCCTTTGCAGATAAATTCACGCGCCAGCAATCCGGTATTGGTGCTGCTGCTGGCCAGAATCACTCCGGCATCAAGCAGCATCTGGCTTTGTTGTGCTAACGATGGTGTATCGAGATCGGTACCCAGCACATAGGCGAGAATGATCAACTCGCGGCCTTCGGCTGCGGCGATCGCTTTCGCTTCTTTGATCGCCTCGAGGGTGGAGCCGACCGGATCTTCGTGCGATCCAAATCCGAGCACAAAATCCATCACGATCACCGCCACTTCTGAATCGCGCGCTTCTTCGATCAAGCGGCTGATGCGGTTGGTGGGGTCGATCATCGGGTGCGGCTTGCCGTTGGTGAAGTCGTCATCGCCAAAGTCGAGGAAGGTGTGTTTGATGCTGCGGTTGATATCTTTCAGGCGGAATTCAGGATCGGGCTGAATGTTGCTGTAGACATCGCCGTGTTTTTCCATCACCGCGAACATGGTTTCGTCACACAGCGTGCCGCCGCAGAACAGGCCACGAATGTATTTCTGCTGCGGTTGCAGACGCGCACGCACATCCGCAATCAACGGCTGGTTCAGGGTATGCAGGTCGAGATGTTCCTGTTTCACGCCGGAGAGCATCACTGCTTTCAGCGCCGCTTCTTTGCTGCCGCGGGCAAACTGGAGTCCCTGCTCGTCAACCGGCGTTTCGCCACGACCGAGGAAGCAGACCACTACCGGCTTGCGGCAGGCGCGCGCACGTTCCAGCACTTTGCGGGCCACCGCAGGCGCTGGCGGTTTGGAGATAAGCACAATGATTTCAGTTTGCGGATCGTTTTCCAGCATCCCGATAGCGTCGAGCATCATCAGGCCGCCGATTTTCTCGCTCAGGTCGCGCCCGCCAGTGCCAATCAGTTGCGAAACGCCGCCGCCAAATTCATGGATACGGACGCTCAGTTCCTGGCTGCCAGTGCCGGATGCGCCAACAATACCGATGTTGCCGCGACGCACGGCGTTACCAAAACAGAGAGCCGCGCCGTTGATAATCGCCGTGCCGCAGTCTGGCCCCATCATCAGCAGCCCTTTTTCGTGGGCCAGCTGCTTGAGCGCCAGTTCATCTTCAACCGAGACATTATCGGAAAACAGCATCACGTTAAGGTCGTTTTGCAGCGCCTGACGCGCTTCGCGCGCAGCAAACAGGCCGTTGACCGAAATCACTGCCAGGTTACTTTCCGGGATATGCTTTTTGGCGCTGGCAATCGTGGCGTAACGTGCCTCGTGCGAGCCGCTTTGCGCTTTGGTGTTGAACAACTCTTCAATCTCCACCAGCAACTGCTCGTTGTCCGCGCCCGCTTTGCCGTTGATGACAATCATCAGGTCGCCGTTTTTCGCCTGTTCCAGCTCCGGCGTCAGCAGCCCTAAATTTTTCAGTACACCTTTGTTCATTTCGGTCGCCATCGCCACAAATGCCTGCTCGACGCCGTCGAGTTTATTTGCACGCGTGGAGATAGACATCAGCGAGACAGAATCAAAATAGGTATTCGGTTTAATGACTATTTTAACTGACATAATTCCCTCCGTAGGTTTGGCTCAGCGCACAACCATCGGCCATGCCATACAGCATGTCGCAGCCGGAACTGGAGCCAATATGTTTAATTTTTTCTATTGCCTGAGTTGCGTTCCCAGGGATGTCATAAATAATGTCGTGTATAAAACGATGAATATTTTCCCGGCAGCGTTGTTGTAATGCGGCTTCCAGCGTTATGGCACTTAATAATGTGGTATTATTTTTGCCGCGTTGCAGACCGAGATAAAATTCCTCTTTGTATTTTTCCGCCGGATGCCCGGATATAAATAAAATAAGCGCCAGCCCTGTTAAATAATCGTCGGCTGATGGCGTAAGGCCAATCCCTAAGCCCATCATACTGGCGACCGCTGAGGCGATATTTTGTTTATCGTTTACTGCCTGAATAACTGCCCGTCGTTTAATATGTAATTCTTTATTTAATGCCTGATAAAACGGATTATCGCCGTGATAATTAAACAGGGTTTCATTTTCCCCCAGGTGCTGATGAATAATGTCGTGCCACTGTTGCCAGGCGATAAGGTGAAAATTCAGAGCGGTCATTTGCAAGGTTGGGGACAGCCAACGCTGACATCGACTCATCTCTATATGAAGATGTTGACCAACCGTAATGCCTTGATCGTCAAACTGAACCTTATCACCATGCCGGAACAGACCATCAAAGTGAGTGAGTGCCAACCGACAACTGTTTGGCGCATTGTCGTACTCTTCACAAAGCAGCGTCAGCAACTGCTGGCGAGCCGGGAGTGCGATATTTACCGCTCTGGCAAAGACCTGTTCAACCTGTCCTTGCCCCCGCTGCGCCAGAAAATCCGCATCCGCAGTTAGCGCCCACACACACCGTCTTTCTGGTGTGTCGATAGCCAGCCTCCCGGTTTATGCGCCTGCGGCAATCAGCAACTGCGCAATCTCTTCAAAACCCCGTTCCCGCGCCAGTTCCAGCGGCGTTTTGCCATATTTATCCGTCATGTGCGGGCTGGCCCCGTGTTCCAGCAATAGCTGGACAATCGCCTGCTGTTTAATCCCGCCATCGTTAAGCACAATCGCTTCCAGTAGCGGCGTCCAGCCAACATGGTTGGTCTGGTTAACGTTGATATCTGTATGTGCCAAAAGCTCTTTTACAATACTTAAATGGCCTTTTTCACAGGCAGGCGTCAGGCCGACACCGCCAAAACGGGTGACACAATTAAGGTCTGGTTTAGCCGGTAAAATAATTCGTAGCAGCGTTAAATCACCGTTCAGGCAGCTCATTAAAAAAGGATTTAAACATGTCAGGTCTTGTTTATTAATATCCGCCCCGGCATCAATTAATGCCTGAACGCAAGCATATTGCTGATATAAACTTGCCAGCGTAATTGCCGTTTTCCCCTGGCGATCGCAGGTATTAATATCGACACCCAGCGCAAGACAGGTTTTTACTTTATCGATATCGCCCTGTTGTGCAGCCAATAAATAGTCGGCAGGTAGATTTTTTATAGTCATTCACATTCCCCTGGTTTTTGTGGCTGTTTTCGATGAATTGAGAATAGCAACGATAATCTGATAAAAGAACCCGCTTAAATTTAATTCGCCGTATTTCGCCTTTTTGTTGAATGATGCTCAACAATCTTTTCGCAGTGTGCGGTAGTGCAATATTTGTTTCTTTGACCCGATACCCTTTCACTCAATCAGGTTTTATTTCTCTATAGTCTGCACATGTAAGCGCAGCTTTCGTCCATGTCTAACCAGAGGGGAACAAGATGAACGGACTCACTGCAACGGGTATAACCGTCGGTGTTTGTGCAGGGCTTTGGCAGTTAGTGTCTTCACATGTTGGGCTTTCTCAGGGATGGGAATTATTAGGAACGACAGGCTTCGTCGCCTTTTGCAGTTTTTATGCCGCAGGCGGCGGTAAATCGGGGTTTATCAGAAGCCTGGCGGTTAACTATTCCGGGATGGTGTGGGCGTTTTTCGCCGCACTGGCTGCCGGTTGGCTGGCCTCGGTGAGTGGGCTGTCCGCGTTCTGGGCGAGCGTGATTACGACTGTACCCTTCTCGGCGGTGGTGGTCTGGCAAGGGCGTTTCTGGTTACTGTCATTTATTCCCGGTGGCTTTCTCGGCATGACGCTGTTTTTTGCCAGCGGGATGAACTGGACGGTAACGTTACTGGGTTTTCTGGCGGGTAACTGCGTGGGGATAATTTCAGAATATGGCGGACAAAAATTAAGCGAAGCGACGACTAAACGCGACGGGTATTAAAAGTTATTCAAAAATGATTATCTATCTTTAACCGATACCTCTACAGTCATAGCTGGAGAAATTCATAGTAGATAATGGCGGGAATGGTTTAATGAACTCAATTTTTACCGAAGAGAATCTGTTGGCATTTACTACCGCTGCGCGTTTTGGCAGCTTCAGTAAAGCGGCAGAAGAGTTGGGTTTAACCACTTCCGCCATTAGCTACACCATCAAGCGTATGGAGACGGGGCTGGATGTGGTGCTGTTCACTCGTAACACCCGCAGCATTGAGTTAACCGAGTCCGGGCGTTATTTTTTCCGCAAAGCTACCGACCTGCTGAATGATTTTCACGCCATCAAACGCAGTATCGATACTATTTCTCAGGGCATAGAAGCGCGCGTGCGCATTTGTATTAATCAGCTACTTTATACGCCCAAACACACCGCACGCTTATTACAGGTGCTGAAAAAGCAGTTTCCTACCTGCCAGATTACCGTGACGACCGAAGTGTATAACGGCGTCTGGGATGCGATTATCAATAATCAGGCGAATATCGCCATCGGCGCGCCCGACACGCTGCTGGACGGTGGCGGTATTGATTACACTGAAATTGGCGCGATTCGCTGGGCTTTTGCCATTGCCCCGGATCACCCACTGGCCTTTATGCCAGAACCGATCGCTGAAAGTCAGTTGCGTCTTTACCCTAATATTATGGTGGAGGACACCGCGCATACGATTAATAAAAAAGTAGGTTGGTTGCTGCATGGGCAGGAGTCGATTCTGGTGCCAGATTTCAATACCAAATGTCAGTGCCAGATTTTAGGTGAAGGGATTGGTTTTTTGCCGGATTACATGGTCCGTGAGGCGATGACGCAATCCCTGCTGGTTACCCGACAAATCCATAATCCGCGCCAGGATTCGCGCATGTTACTGGCGACTCAGCATTCTGCTACGGGTCAGGTCACGCAGTGGATTAAAAAACAATTTGCGCCAAATGGCATATTAACGGGGATCTATCAGGATCTACTGCATCGGGAGAATTGATACCACTCAACCTCCCGATGCGTTGTGAATAGCGGTTTAGATCAACCACCTGCTTTCATTACCCATTCAGAGATAAATTTATTACCAGGAACTGGCGGGGAGTACAAATAGCCCTGCAAAAAGTGAACGCCTTTACCGATCATTAAGTCCGCCTGTTCCTGAGTTTCCACCCCTTCAGCCACGATACTCAGACCAGGTTTACGCGCCAGTTCGACAATATTGTCGACAATATGACCGGAGATTTCGTCCACGCTCGCCATTTGCACAAATGACTTATCGATCTTAATAAAATCGACCGGGAACGCCTGCAAGTAACGATAGGTCGCATAACCCGTACCAAAGTCATCCAGCGCAAAGGTAATGTTGTGCTGATGAAGGCTGTCAAATATCGCTCTGGCTTCTGGTGTTACCGGAATAGGGTTACGTTCTGTCAGCTCAAGAACCAGCTTGATTTTATCGTTACCTAATTTCTTAACCAGGTTCAGGCACTCTTTTTCAAATCCCGCAGCCAAGAAACAGCCCGCCGAGACGTTGATACCAATATGGAAGTTGTCCGGCAGCAAATGTTTTACCGGCATCAGAATATCCGCAGTCTGTTTCATCAACTGGCGGGTCATTATGACGATAAGACCAGATGACTCCGCCAGAGGAATAAATTGATCCGGCGGGATGATTCCCGTTTGCGGATGTTCCCAACGAACAAGCACTTCACAACCTGTCAGTACCCCTGTCTGAGCACAAAATACCGGTTGGATCCACGGTTTGAATTCATGGTTTTCCAGCGCCAGACTGATGGCTTCAGGTGTGACAATATGGTGACAACGGTTGTCAGGAAGATAAATTTTATTTTTATTTCCCGTAGCAGTGGTTACCTGCGGGTGATACTGAAAAAAGATATCCCGCCAGAAGGTAATATCACTCTGGATACCTAATTTCTCATACAACTGCTTCTTTTGATGTGAAATTGTCTTTGCACTGCGATTTCTGTACTGTGAGATTTCTGTAACCGACATCCCCTCCATTAGCAGCTTGAGTAAAAGCCGTTCTTTTTCGGACACAATACCAGGCAACGTCAAATTTACCGTTGCGCCGAACTCTTCCAAAAAAACACTCAAATCATGCGAAGCCATTGAACACACCTTGATTAAATCTTGTGCGCCAGCTTAATCTGCTTGTCTTCACTCCGGCAGGAAAAGCTGGCTGCAAGAAAATGACACAGAGAGCCGAATTAGCACCCATTCGGCTCTCTCCTTTTACTTATTATTCAGATCAGAATTGCCACTTAACGCCAATCATTGCAGAGGTGTCATTATATCCCTTATCAGCAACCTGAACGCCCACATTTCCCCAGACATTCAGGTTGGCATTTAGCTGTCCTTCAACACCCGTCTTTATCTCGGCAATATTTCGGGCGCCATCCTGAGTGACTGACACGCCATCCATGCTGGTGCTGAAATCCTTACTGTTATGCAACCAGTTCACTTCCACAAATGGCTGGAACTCGCGGGATTTACCGTCGTCCATTTTATGATGACTCTTCAGCCAGGTTTTTACACCAAGTCGAGTCTGAATGTTGCCGTCACCGCTGCTCCTAACGAGAGTCCCATTGCTTTCGCGGTGCTTATCGGCTTTGACTCCCATCCAGGTAACCTGTGCTTGCGGCTGAACATACCATTCATTACGCGTTCCCTGGCTGCCATTAAATTCAGCTAATTTGTGTTTGTATCCAGCTTCCAGTGAAGCGGTAAATCCTTTTGATTTATAGGATTCACTTTGTAAATCATCACCTTTCACTGTGTTATCAAACCAGCTGTACTGCGCCCAACTGTCGAGATACGCGCCATTATGCGATTCGTCATCAGCATACCAGGTGGCATACAGGCCAGTGCTATATCCATTCACACTCGCTTTTGAACGATAACCGGTTCGCGAGGAAATGGTTTTGCTGTCGCTGTTGCCATATCCCGCCATGACCCCAACATGCCAGCGGTCGCTGCCGTTTTGGCTCCACTGCGCGATGTCGCCTCCCAGTTGCAGAACATAGCGATTGCTTTGGGTTTTCAGCTGGCCGCTGCCATCGCGCCATTTATTATGACCACCTTCATGGCGCATCCACATAGTGGTTTGTTTCTGCTCACCCGTCACCATGTCGGTATAGTACGTATTACCCAGACGCTCATGCAGACGCGTAGTGAACATGGTATTCGCTGCTGCAAGGTTCGCGATGTAGCTACCCGCCTCCGGTCGCAGGTCATTATCCACATTCAGATCCGGCCCCGGCGTCGGCTCTGGAGTCGGAGTCGGAGTCGGATTAGGCTCCGGATTCGGCATCGGCTCTGGCTCCGGTTGCGGTTCAGCTGAATCACCACCACTGGTCAGATACCAGTTTCCGCTGTTTGCCCCCTTACCACGCGCGAGAGTGTAGTCATATGCGCCCGCAACGATACGTCCCGCCTGAACAAATTCCCCCTCAGACTTACCATCAACATGGATAAGTTCGATACCGTTAAGCGTTTTAGCGCCTGTACCACCAGCGTTATTCACCGTAACGGAAGTCGTGCCGCTGGTATCGCCCTCAACAACCAGTTTATCCGTCACTGAATCATCGCCATTCAGTGCCGTATTCATCACCAGTCGGCCGTTATCACTATGGTAGTTCCCCTTCACCACTAACGCGTTGCCCGCTTGCTGTCCAGACTCTCCGGTCATCAGCGTACCGTTGTTAGTCAGGTTGCCGCCCAGGGTGTAATTCACAGGCACAGCCGCTCTTTTTTCAGCGCTATTATTCAACACCAGGGTACCGTTGTTCTCAACATTTGCGCTACCCAATCCCTGTGCATGACTTACCAGAACATTAGCCGAGCTAGCAATATTCATATTAGCCGTCAGGTTGCTGTTATCGCCCGCAAGGTCCAGCGTGCCGTCCTGAATATTCAGCTCCCCGTTCCCCGTTAACGAACCGGCTGAAGTCCCCCCGTTGGCAAGAGTCAGGCTCCCGCCGTTTAAGTTCAGCAGCGAATCGGCGCTCCCATTGAGCGTATCCACGGTCTGGCTGTGACCATTCATATCCAGTTCAGTCTCTGCCGCCAGACGCAGTTCACGGGTATTACCCAACACGTTATCGTTATTCAACAAGAGCGTCCCGCTGCGCAGATCGGTAATACCGGTATAGTCGTTGTCTTTGTTAGAAAGCGATACGGTCTGACCTTTCTGGCTGCTGAATGCCAGGTCACCACTGCCGGTAATCTTTGCGCTGAGATCGGCGGCATTGTCGCTTTTACCGTTTGCACTCAGCACCAGGGCATCGCTGTCGGTAGCCTGCAAATCAAGCTGCGTCAGGCCATAGCCGATATACAGGCCATCATTGTTTACCCCACTCGTCAGACGATAGTCGTAAGTGCCGACGGCCGCTGTTTGTCCATTCTGCTGAATATCACGTTGGGCGCTGCTGGAGAGAATTTGCCCATTTTTATCCTGCAATTGCAGGTTGCCCGCATCGCCCAGAACTTCCGCACCTTGCGCATCAACCAGCTTAATGGCGCTGTTACCATCATCAACTTCAGTAAGCGATAACGCGGAGTCAATATCACGAGATACTGAGCGGACAACGTCACTGTCAGAAACCTGAATCACACCCTCGCCGCGCAGATCCAGCGTTTTACTAACGTTGACCGTCCCTTCTGTCATCTGTGCACCTGCTGTCAGGGCACCAAAATCAACCGTTCCGCCGGAGAATCCCAAAGTGCTAATGGAGTGAGCGCCCTTACCCACTGTTACCAGGCTTCCCTGACCCGCAGTGATCCCGCCTTTCTGCAGAAACTCAGCATTCTTTTCCAGGTTAAATGTCGTGTTCTGGAACGCCAGTGAACCCTGGAACCAGTCTGTATAAGCAAAATCATCGAAGGAGAATTCGTGATTCCCCATGTTTATTTCAACAATGCCTTTACCTTCAAGATCGTTATCAAATACCCAATCTTTGTTGGCATTAATTTGCAATTTGCCATCAACATCCAGATCCGCGTTGCCAATGTTTTTTTCTTCAGAAATAACCGCGACAGCATCGGAAGCAACATCAATATATCCGCTGAATGCATAGTTATTGCCGGTCAACTCCACCGTCCCACTGTCGATACTTATTGTACCGTTGCCGGAGATCTTATTGGCAAAGGTCATGCTATCCTCAGCCTTCAGGTGTAATTTCCCGCGGTTGGTGATATCTGCAGTGCCTATATTTTGGGTGATCCCTAAAGCGCCATTTTGCTCAATTTTGACTTTACCGCTAAAGGCAGAGTTATCACCGGTTAAGTAAGTCGTGCCATTGAGCGCATTGATATAGCCCAGGCCCTCGCTGCCACTGACAATATCCGCGGAAATAGTCGCGTTTTTATCCGTGTGGTTTAAGGTGATTTTCTTATCGGATGTCGAAGCCCAGACAAACTCAATTTTTTCGGCATCAATAATCCCTGCTGCTTTCGCATCACTCCCTTCCTGGGCACCTAACGCCAACTCAGAGTTGGTGCTTAAACTAATAGTCGGCGCAGAAATTTTACCACCTTCCGAAACGGCAAGTGTTGTATCGGAGTTTTGATTATAATAGCCCAGGCTAATTTGCTTCCTGGCATTAACTTCACCGCCGTTATTAACTGACAGGTACTGATCACCACCGTAACTGCTAAAAACGCCCATAAAGAAGGTTTCGGAATTTACCTGGCTACCTTCACCACTGACATTTCCCTGCGTATAAGTCAGACGACTGGTGCCCTTAACATGGATTTTGCCGCCGTTGGAGACGTTAAAATAGCCTTTATCATGTCTCATGCCTGAGTTTGACTCATACAAATCATCAGCATATAACTCGCTGCCAGCATTGGAGACGTTCAGGAAACCTGTACCTTTCAGCAAAAAGTTAAGTGGGCCATTGATACGCACCTTCCCTCCGGTGATATCCAGTCCACCACCAGAAGCGAGAGTCATACGAGGACGCGATGAGTCTGTCGCATCGATTACCAGATTGGCATTATTGGTCACTGTAATACGGTAATCGATGAGCTGGTCAGTTTTGCCAAAAGCATAAGTCTCATCCTTATTCACGATGACATCACCAGAGAACGCCAGAGATGAATATAAACTTATCGCGCTAATTAAAACAGCCCGGGACTTTTTTCCTTTTATTTTGCTTCCCAGTTCAGAGCAAACATTCCAACAGTTACGGGACCTGTTCCACTTTAGCCGATATATTTTATTCATCACAATCTCCAGCAATACATCCAAATAAAACCAAGATTGCATAAACAGCAACGCATAAAATGCCATCCCGGTTGCTGCTCATGGCATATATAAATTCAAAAAAATCGCATAACATTGATAACCACATACCTGGGTATGCAGTTCAGAGAGTAATAATAGATTAACTTACTACCGGACACCTATTTCAAATTAACAATCTTAACTTTACCCTTACATTAGCACCCAGTCTCAAACATATGCGCATTATATGTATCTGAAAGCTCAAATCAACTCAAAATATAAACAAGAAGCAGGCATTACACCCATAATATATAACCAACGAAAGTGATAACTCTAATTAGGTATTTAAATATAAGAATTGTCTTATTAAGAAATATATATGCGCATAAGACTGAATCCATTCAGCTTTCATTAATATAAAATCGTTAATTAATAGAATATAAGATTTACAAGTGACTAAGAGGAATTACAAGATATGAAGTTACAACTATATATAATATATGCATAAAATTCTACAGGGGTTCAATGATTCCCGTACCATATGCAGAGATGGCGCAGTTTTATGCACGTCCTGGAACATCACACTATTCCCTGTGTGTCAATTGTCAGACCGATGAACAGCTCAACGAACTTGTGCGTAATTGCACCGAAACCGCCTTTCCCCGTGCGATGCGTACAGAACAGACTACGACGAGACGGCGGGCCGTATACGAACTGGAGGGCCTGCGCGTGGTGGATTTGGCGAAAAGCACGGCTGCGTATTTTGTGGCGAATGGAATGCCGCTGAGAACTAAAAATTCAGTCGCGACTTGATTTGGCTGTAGGCCTTGTAAGGTTGAGAGTTACCGTTTTGATATGGGACTGAATCCTGCCATAAAAACGTGAGGTAACTCTCATGTTACTCCCTCTCAGCAATCCTCAATGATCAGGTACACCGCCTTTACCGGGCCATGAACCCCGACGACTTTGATAAGCTCAATATCCGCCGTTGAACTGGGGCCACTAATAATGTTAATGCAGGACGGCATACGTTCACCGGACTGCGCTTTCTGATGCAATTGTTCTGCGAGTTGCGCCACACGTGGCAGGATGGTGCTTTTGCGCAGGATAAAAATTGAGGACTCAGGGAGCAAACTCAACGAGCGCCCACGCTCAGCAGCGGAAAAAAGCACCACGCCTCCCGATTCGGTTAAGCCATATTCAGCATACACTACGCCAACTTTAGCCTGCTCTGCCTGCGAGATATTCTCGGCACCTTTCAGCGGATCCCACACGACGGCATTGCATTCCTGCTGTAAACGTTCACTGATCCCCAGTTCTTCCAGTCGCCTGTCGCCACTAACCACAACCGACTGATCTCCCAGCTCTTTACACAGGCGTAATGCAGCATCCGCGGCCTGCGCCTCGCTGATCAGTTCACAACGCGTCAACATGACATCACTGGCAAACTGGATAAACGCGTCACAGCGCTGTTGCTGGTTAAGTTCAGTAAGACGCTCGTTTGCATAGTTGTTAAGCGGTACATCTTCTGTTTGCGGTTCGAGTCGCAACGGACGCCCCAGTGCCTGAGCGATGTTTTGCAAGAATTCGCTTCGATTATCCATTCTTTTTCTCCTGCGCCTGATGTTTCTTAAACCAACTACGGAAACTCTCGCCGTCAGCTTCAGGAAGATCGCGGGCTTCCATCCAGTCGCTAATCGCACCGATCTTGAGTGGTGTTTTGCCGCCACTGATAAACCAGCTTGCCGCATGAGCGCCTGCCATCATTCCGACTTTCCACAATCCCGGATGACTATTGGCATAAGCGAACATTTTAATCGCCCGTTGCTCTGCTTTTGCGGTGATCCCTTTTTCAGCCATCACCCGACGATGGCGCAAAATCAGTTTTGACAGAGGAATACGCACCGGACACACGCTGTCACAAGCTGTGCATAAAGAGCAGGCGTAAGGTAAATCTTTAAAATCTTTATAGCCGCCAAGTAGCGGAGAAATCACCGCGCCGATTGGCCCTGGGTAAATTGAGCCGTATCCGTGACCTCCAATGTGGCGATATGCCGGACAAGTATTCATGCAGGCCCCGCAGCGAATACAGCGCAGCACATCCCGAAATTCAGAGGCCAGCACTTCAGAACGCCCGTTATCAACAATTACCAGATGAAACTCTTCTGGCCCGTCCACATGCCCCGCTTCGCGCGGCCCTGTCAGCCAGGTGTTGTATCCCGTCAAACGTGCGCCAACGGCACTACGCGCCAGCATGGTGATCAATACATCAACCTCGGCAAACGTGGGAGCAATACGCTCCATCCCCATCACCGCGATGTGCGTTTTAGGTAGCGTGGTACACATTCGCGCATTGCCTTCATTGGTCACCAGGCATACCGAACCTGTTTCTGCTACCGCGAAATTACAGCCGGTTATACCGATTTCGGCACTGAGGAAATCTTCACGGATCTTTTGGCGAATGAATAAGGTCATCGCTTCAGGCGTCTCCGGGCCATCATAGCCCAGACGTTCGTGTAGCACCCGGCGGATCTGGTGGCGATCTTTATGGATAGCCGGAACCACAACATGAGATGGCGGATCTTGATCCAACTGAAGAATGTATTCACCCAGATCGGTTTCAATCACCTGAATGCCAGTATCCTGCAACACATGATTGACGCCAATCTCTTCGGTCACCATCGATTTAGATTTCACCACCTTCCGGGCATTTTTGCGTTGGGCGACCTGTAAAATGTAGCGGGTAGCGTCTTCTTTGGTTTTTGCAAAATAGACGTGACCGCCGTTTTGCGACACTTTTTCGGAGAGCTGGTACAGATAAGCGTCAAGATTACTCAGAACATGATCACGTATCTGGCTGGCACGATCGCGCCACTCCTCCCAGTGACCTAATTCATCGACCATTTTTTGCCGATTTGCCCCAATACGCTGCTGCGCGTTTGCCACCGCTTTGCGCATGATCGGATCTTCAATTTGCTGACGGATGCGTGTCTTGAATTCTGTATTACTGGTTTTGATCGACATCTTTATACCCTCAGCGGCTCATCAGCACTTCAGCAATATGCATCACTTTGACTTTCTGCCCTTCCCGTTGTAATCGCCCACTTATATTCAGCAAGCAACTAATGTCGGCACCAATTAAATACTCAGGACAGACCTCCATCAGGTGTGAAACCTTTTCTTTCACCATCTCGCCGGAAATTTCGGCCATTTTGACCGAGAACGTACCGCCAAACCCGCAGCAAGTATCCTGTTCGGCAAAGGGCAACAGCTCCAGTCCGCGTACATTTTTTAGCAGCGTAAGTGGTTCATCCTTCACGCCCAACTTACGGGCCAGACTACAGGATGGATGGTATACCGCCCTCCCTTGCAAGCTGGCGCCTACATCAACGACCCCAAGTGTATTGACAATAAAAGAAGTGAGATCCTGCATACGCGCGGCGACCTTTTCTGCACGTGATGCCCATTCTGGTTCGTCAGCCAGATATGTTGGGTAACTTTTTACGGCGTAAGTGCAGGAACCGGCGGGAGAAATAATGGGATCGTCGTTATCTTCAAGTGCAGCGATCAGATTTTTCATTCCTGGGATCGCTTCTTTGATATAACCACTATTGATCGCAGGCTGACCGCAGCATCCCTGTTTCTCAGGAAAATTTACGCGACAGCCGAGTTTTTCCAGGAGCAGCACGGAGTCACGTGCCATCCTTGATTTCAGGGCATCACCGATACAGGTAACAAAGAAATTTACATTCACAACCAATACTCCATTGCTTCATTTCTATTTATGCCTGATCGCAACCACTCCTTCCGGGTTATCAGACATCAATAAAAATGGCGGCTTTTTTATTGGGTAGCAGAATACAAATTCAAACTGATTTGTATGACAAATCAATAATCCATCATTGGATACCTGGATGCAATAGCTAATTTTATTTCTTTCGGCGTCGCTCACATTTTTATAATGATCGCCACTAACAACATGGAATCATGCATTCGATATAATAACGTCATGAATCCAATCGAATTTATCTTAAACACCCATTTAGAGATACTCATTTGGTATCTGTTAAAACAGTCCACCAAATGAGTATAAATGAAATTATTAACAATAATTACACAAGCATTAATAACTGTAATTTTATCTTACTGAAGCGATTCAGTGTGTTTTTATAATGAGGCCCCGCCTTCGGAAAATATATAATAACATCTGCTATAAGTTATATTTTCAGAGTGCGGGTCAGGTAGTATTCTGATAACTCTAATTAGTTATGTATTTTTACGCCAAGACAGCCACGAACAAACTCAGGATTAAAATGTTTTACGGATTCGCCAACATACCCCAGATCAAGTGAGTTTATTTGCGCCATTTCTTTCTCTGTCAGTGAAAAATCCCAGATAGCGAAGTTCTCTGCAATACGATGCTGATGAGTCGATTTTGGAATAACAACCACTCCCCGTTGAATATTCCAGCGTAGAATTACCTGAGAAATCGATTTTTGGTGAGCATTTGCAATACCCTGAAGCAGGCTGTTTTCAAATGGTTTATGTCTTCCACCGCCTAATGGTGCCCATGCTTCAGGCTGCACGTTGTAGTATTTCATGGTTGCCAGCGCTTCTGGTTGAGCAAAATAGGGATGCAACTCAACCTGGTTGACCATTGGCTTAATTCTGACTGTTTCACAAAAGTTGGCCAGAACATGAGGATAGAAATTGGAAACCCCAATCGCTTTCAGTTTGCCCTCTTCATAAGCCTCTTCCAGTGCACGCCATGCACTGAAATAATCGCGCATTGCCTGGTGCAATAAATAGAGATCAAAGTATTCAAGTCCCGATTTTTTTAATGACGCTTCAATACCTGCTTTTGCCGTATCCTGATCAACCATGTCCTGCACCCATAATTTAGAAGTAATAAACAACTCCTCGCGGGTACAGAAACCTTCCGAAATGGCTTCACGAATAGCCTCGCCGACGGCGTCTTCATTACCATATACCGCTGCAGTGTCGATTAGCCGATAACCGGTTCGGATAGCATTCAACACTGATTGTTTACACACTTCTTTATCGGTAACCTGAAAAACACCAAATCCCATCATCGGCATTTTCAGATTGTTGCTTAATACGGAAAATTCCACTAGCAGTCCCTCCATTACATATGAATCATTAGTCTACGTTAAAACATGACCGCAGATTAGTATGTGGATTTTGATATCACTTATGTAAAAATTTCATTAATAATAGGGGACTGTAATCTCTCTATTATGGGAAAAATGAAGCAGACACGATGAGATTGATGACAAGCACAAAATTGCCTGATGCGCTATGATTATCATGCCGACCAGAGAATCGCAATTTATTGAATTTGCGCTATTTTGTAGGCGGGATAAGTTCCGGTATACACAACAAGCATTTGTCAACAATCTGAGATACTGTCAGTCGCCTGGCCTCGGACCTTTCTGTTTTTGATACACTAATAGCCTTTGTCATACGAAAAATGTACGAAATGGCGAAGGGTAAATGGAGAATGTTATGATCAGGCAGAAGATTTTGCAGCAACTCCTGGAGTGGATTGAGTGCAATCTCGGTAACCCTATCTCAATCGAAGATATCGCACAGAAATCTGGCTACAGTAGACGCAATATCCAGCTCCTGTTCAGAAACTTCATGCATGTGCCGCTGGGAGAATACATTCGCAAACGAAGACTTTGCCGGGCAGCTATTCTTGTCCGACTCACAGCGAAATCTATGCTTGATATTGCACTATCTTTGCATTTTGATTCACAGCAGTCATTCAGTCGCGAATTTAAAAAATTATTCGGCTGCACTCCCCGAGAATACCGACTCCGTGATTATTGGGATCTGGAAAATATCTTCCCTCCATTTTTAGCACGCCAACATACAAAAACTGATTGCATATTAATTCATTTCCCTGAAACACGTATTTTTGGCAATTCATTTAAGTATGATACTGAAATATCGAATAAATCACCGGATGAAGAAGTCAAATTGCGACGTCATCATTTAGCCAGGTGTATGAAGGATTTTAAGACGGATATCTATTTCGTCTCAACGTTTAAACCATCAACAAAGTCGGTCGATTTACTCACAGTTGAAACCTTTGCTGGTACGGTATGTGAATATGCTGACATGCCGAAAGAGTGGACAACGACCCGAGGAGTTTATGCCTCTTTCCGTTATGAAGGAAACTGGGAACATTACTCTGACTGGGTTCGGAACATCTATCTGATAGAGTTGCCTGCCAGGGGGTTAGCCAGAGTGAACGGCAGCGATATTGAGCGATTTTATTACAATGAAGATTTCGTAGAAAAAGATGGCAATGATGTTGTTTGCGAAATTTTTATCCCCGTTCGTCCGGTTTAGTTTGTCGCTATGTCTTATTGAGTTTTATCCTGGCCTGCTACTGTTTAATCAGTAGCAGGCCAGGTATTCAGTGAATAATGGCGTTGAACATGTCAACACCATTATTCTTTACTACATCGTCGCTTTTATTTCTCCTCCTCGCCCTTTTCAGTATCTGCAGCCACGGCGTTAATTGTCACCTTCACAGGCTTCATTTCGTACCCGCCATACGTCAGTGCGTGGAATGTGAACGTATAGAGACCCGGCTTCTTGGTACTAAATGTACGCGTAATTTTCCCGCTCGAGAAATGGTCGGCCTTCGACGGCGAGAACTTATAATCCGCCTCTGTCACGTCTTTCGGAGCCTCAATGTCGACCCACATAGTTCCTCCTACGGGGTTTTTTGCCGAGAACAGGGTAACCGTCATTGTTGCAGTCTTTACCCCATCCGCCACCAGAGAATCTACATCAGATGATGCGGCGAGCACCGCGTTTTTATCATCCGCGACGAATTTAGATTCGGCAGTTTTCGTCGATTCCTGACCGTTGCTCTGACTCACTTTCGCCGTGAGTGTATATTTCGCTGCGACAGTGGTCGTGGCGGTGAAAATAGCCTGTCCTTGCTCATTAGTTTTCGCCGTCCCATCGGGAGTCAGCTCTAACTTCGCCGGGCTGGCGGTCAGCGTCACCTCGCTATCTTTCAACAGGTTGTTATTGGCATCAGTCACCGTAACTTTATACGTCTGTTTGGCTTTGCCATCCGCCAGTGCATAGTTGCCAATCACCTCAATACCGGAGACGGTTGCGGTAGCCTTATCGGCCACAAACGTTACAGTCTGCGTATTCGAAGGCTTGTCATTTCCTGCCGACGCCGTGATTTCATACGTTCCGGCAGTCACGGAAACCACTTTCAGTACCGCTTTACCCTCCTCGTTGGCGTTCACCATGATATTACCGTCTGCAAGCGGTTTGACGCCCCGAGGCAGATTAAAGACGACCACAGCGCCAGGAAGAAGGTTGTCGTATTGATCCTTAACCGTTGCCGTCAGCGTAAAGGCATCTTTGTCGTTTGCCACTTTTTCCGCGGCGTCATCAACCTCCAGGGTCGCCTGACCGGTACTGAAATCCGCTTTAAATTTCACCGTAACCGTCTTCTGAGCACCATTCACCGAAGCGGTAATATTGTGTTCCCCGGCAACCGTTGACATCAGCTCAATGTTGGCTTTACCTGCCGCATCGGTTGTTACCGTATTCCCCGTCTTGCTGGTCACACCTTTCGGCAGAGTCAGCGTCACATTTTGTCCCTGCAACGGGTTGCCATAGCGGTCCACAACGGTCAGGGTTACCTGGTTAGTCGACTGTCCATTTGCCACTTGGTTATCAACCTTCACCGTCATATCACTGATCACTGCCTGGGAAGCGTCACCTGCAACATTCAGCACCAGTGGCTGAGCAACGGCATTTTGGCCGTTCACTCGCGGCATCACAGACAACTGACCCGCGGCAGAGCCCAGAGTTAAGGTCGCCACGTAGACCCCATTACTTGTTTCTGTCCAGTCTCCTGTTGAAGGTCGCTCTGTCCCCGTGCTGGCGGCACCACTAAACTGCGGTGCATCTGGCTTCAACCCGGTGACAAGGTTCCCATACGCATCCTTCACGGTGAAGGTGAGTTTCGTCGTCGCTTTGACGGTCGGAGCCTCATTGTCCGCAACAAGCGTAGAGTTCGCTGATGACATATCCCCGGCGACGACAGTCAACCGCGCAGCATCGGTGGCTGCTGGCTGGCCGTTGAATAGCGGCATAACGAGAAGCTCACCTGTCTTTCCGCCTGCGGTCAGCGTAGCGACATAGGAACCATCGCCTTGCTCGGTCCAGTTGGATACCGTCGCCCCTGCAGATGCAACACCTGTCAGGGTTGCCGACAGGGAAAGGCCGCTGATAGCGTTGCCATGCGCATCTTTTGCAATAAGCGTCACGGTTGTGCTTTCTCCTGCTTTTACGTGATCTTTTGCCACAGAGACTGTCGACTGGCCTGAAGATAAAGCATCAGCCACCACGGTCACTTTAGCCGCACTAGCTGCCGCGTCCTGTCCATTGAGCTTCGGCATAACCACTAATTCACCCGCCGTAGTGCCGAGAGAAATCTGCGCGGTCCAGGTCCCGTCGCCATTATCCGTCCAGCCTGATGCCTTAGAACCCGTAGCGGCTGCGCCCGATAATGACGGTGCATCCGGATTGAGGCCAGTTACAGGGTTGCCATTGGCATCTTTTGCCGCCCAGATTGCCGTAAGCGTACCGCCAACCACCGGTTTTTCTGGATTCAGGGTGATAGTCGAATGTGCTGCATCAAGCGGCCCGGCGACAAACTTCAGCGTTTGTTGCAATGAGCCCAACTGATACTGCTCGCTAAAGGCACGCACAACAACGTTTCCGGCACGGGTCGAAGAAACCGTAGCGCTGTAAACGCCTGGTTTTATCTCCGAAACGGCGCCAATGGTGACACCACTGCTATCCTGCGGAACAAATCGCAAGCGGCTGGCCTCTCCCGTCACCGGGTTGCCATCAGTATCCACCGCAGTCAGCGTCAGCGTGTGGGATTGCTGACCATCGGCAACCACGTCTCCTGAAGATTCATTCACGCTCAGAGTAGACTTCGACACATCCATCATCGTGGCGCGCAATTCTGCAGTGACGGTTTTGCTCATGCCATCAACGCTAACCGTAATCGTTGCCTCACCTGATTGCGTTCCGGTAGTAAAGACAGACTGGTACACCCCAGCTTCAGTTTCGGTGAACTCACTCAGTGTTGGCTGTGCCTGTGATTTAGTGGCCTTCAGGGTACGTGTCACAATATTTCCAGCCGGTTTGAACGTCAGCTCAGACTTGATCTGATCTTTCATACCCGTGACTGGCTGCCCCTCTGCATCGCGCAGAGAAAGCACCAGTGGCTTTTGCTCACTACCGTTAGCAAGCATTTGGATACGGCTCTGACCGTCAAGCGTTAACGCCGTGCGCTCGGCACTCATACCTGCTCCGGTAATGACCACCTCTGTCTGCACGCGTTTTGAGGCATTGCCTTTGTTATCGTAGGCAACCGCAGAAATCGCATAATAATTGTTTTTGCCTGCCTGATAAGCCGGGAGCGTCACTTGCCACTGATTACCCTGCCCAGTAATTTTTCCGCCTGCGGCCAGCAAAGACGGCGCTTCCCATTGAACATTTTTCAGACCGTGAGTTGCTTTGCTTACCACAAGCCCCAGGGAAACCGTCTGCCCGCCCTTACCTTCAATGCGCTCAGGCAGAGCAATACGGATCACTTCAGATTTGCGATACTCAAGAACGATATTGTTATTACGCTCAACCAGGTCATAGCGGCTGCCTGCCAGTACCCGACGCTCGCGAATGCTATCCGTATCGAGTTGTTTCGCCAAAGGTTCGCCAATTCGGTAGTTAACTTCCAGGCCAAAGCGAGTGTCATTCTCACCGCTCTTGCCCTGCTTATGCCCGGCGCTCAGTGTCAGAAGAGGCACTGGCGTATAGGTCACCTCGGCAGAAATAGCATGCGGGTCTTTCTGGCGCTTATCTTTACCAAACAGCCCGACTTCATCGCCATAATACTGTTCATACATCAGGCTTGCGCCAAGCTGCGGCCAGGCAGGTAAATAGCCCTCTGCGCGGATATCCCAACCATTCGCCGGGCGTTCCTGATAATCCTCAATATCCGGCGATTTTTTCCAGCCAGAAGCGCGGATATAACCATTGGCGCTCAGTTTCAGATAATCGCGCCAGTATTCCGCACCAACACCAATGCGGGTATGACTACGGGATAAATCATGGTCGATAAAGGTGTTCACCCCTGCCATCCAGTCATTTCCTGAAAAATGACGCCAGCCAAAACCAATATTTGACTGAGTACGATCGTCTGTACGATGTATTGCCCCTTGAGTGAACAACATATTTGTCGGTGTATCATAAATCGGATAAAGCATTTCCAGCGAAGAATCCTTCAGCGAGAAATCTTTATCGACATTCAGTTTGACGCGCGCAGTACCATATTTTCCGAGCCACTCCTGGATTTCCTGGGTAGCTTTAGTGGTGGCCATCCCGGTAATAAAATTACGTGTCGCATCGCTATCTGGCTGACTACTCAAAAATGTCCCGGCATTTGCGGCAAACGACGCGACATTTTTCTCCACATTATTATCAGCAGTTACCGTGGTATTTTCCATGCTCAACCGTGGCTGAACCGCATTCTGCGCACGTGCCGCCATTACCGGCGTAAAGGTGACTGCGAGTGGAAAAAGAACTTGAACAGAGATATTTGCCCACGCCACGCAGCGGGCCAGAACTGAATAACGAAATCGTGGTTGTTTATGACCTGTTTTATAACGTGACATTGAGATAATTTCCTGATGAACGAATTAACGAACATAGGCAGACACAAATAATGGCGTCCGCTTGTCAGAAAAACCGGGAATTTCCCGGTTTCCTTTTCCGCAGAAAAGGAAATACCTTTATGTAAGAAAGTACACCGCCACCTAATATATCCAGTGCCTGTAGCCACTCATCAGGTGGTTGGGCGCGGGATTATATTTTTATTTATGGGTGAAAATTTAGCTTTTTGTGCAAGTCATTAAATAGATACCTAAGTTATATTTCTTAGTCTGCGGACAGTGAATAATTCATTATTCAGAGTGAATAATAATGACCTGCCTTTAATTTATCACGATTGGCAATACGTCGAAGTAGGTATATACGCCAGGATAAACCAATATATTTTTTATGGATATTCATTTTCCTTCATCGGACTGTAAATTCCGGGGATATCGAACTTGCACTACTCATCTCAACACTCAAACAGATTTATGAATTTCGTTCATAACCCCTGACAGATCCTGCCGTCTAATCGAGCTCTTCCCTTTACGTTATGCTTCTCATGAACGATAACGGAAGGATAACACCATGCAAAAAGTAAAACTGAACAACGGTATTGAAATGCCCCTGCTGGGCTTTGGTGTATTTCAGATGACCGATGCCGCCGAATGCGAAAGAGCGGTCATTGACGCTATTAACACCGGTTATCGACTGATTGACACCGCCGCCTCCTATCAAAATGAAACCCAGGTCGGGAACGCACTGAAACAAAGCGGTATCGCCCGTAACGAGCTCTTTGTCACCACCAAACTCTGGTTGCAGGATACCAGTTACGAAGGGGCCAAAGCCCAGTTCGAACGCTCTTTGAATCGGTTGCAACTTGATTATGTTGACCTGTATTTGATTCACCAGCCATACGGTGATGTCCACGGTGCCTGGCGCGCCATGGAAGAACTGCAACAGGCAGGCAAGATCCGCGCTATTGGCGTCAGTAACTTCCATCCTGACCGACTGGCTGACCTTATCGCCTTTAATAAAGTCGTTCCGGCGGTAAACCAGATTGAAGTTAACCCCTTCAACCAGCAATTACAGGCCGTTCCGTGGATGCAAAGTCGTGGCATTCAGCCAGAAGCCTGGGCACCGTTTGCGGAAGGGAAAAATGGTCTGTTCCAGCATCCGGTATTGACGGCAATTGGCGCGAAGTATGGCAAAAGCGTGGGCCAGGTTGTTCTGCGCTGGATCTACCAACGAGGCATTGTTTCACTGGCAAAATCAGTGCGAAAAGAACGCATGGAAGAGAACATCAACATTCTCAATTTTGAACTCAGCCCTGAAGATATGCTGCAAATTACCGCCCTGGATACCACAACCAGCGCGTTCTTCTCTCACCGCGATCCCGCAATGGTGGAATGGCTGACTGGCCGCAAACTTGATGTTTAAGCCGCGATAAAAGAGGTATTCATTCAATGCAAAAACGTTATCTGGGTAAATCCGGACTCGAAGTCTCCGCCCTTGGGCTCGGTTGCATGGGCTTAAGCCACGGCTACGGCCCGGCGACCGATACCCGTCAGGCTATCGAACTTATTCGTGCTGCGGTTGAACGTGGCGTCACCTTCTTCGATACCGCCGAAGTGTATGGTCCGTATCTGAATGAAGAAGTGGTCGGCGAAGCCTTAAAACCGTTTCGTGACCGCGTGGTAATTGCCACTAAATTCGGTTTTACCTTCGGCGATGATAATAAACAGCAGATTTTAAACAGCCGTCCGGAACATATCCGTGAAGCCGTTGAAGGCTCATTACGCCGTCTTAAGACTGATGTCATTGACCTTCTGTATCAACACCGTGTTGATCCGGATGTTCCTATTGAAGATGTTGCAGGAACGGTGAAAGACCTAATTGCAGAAGGGAAGGTCAAACATTTCGGCCTGTCTGAAGCGGGAGCACAAACCATTCGTCGTGCACATGCGGTACAACCTGTCACCGCCCTGCAAAGCGAATATTCCATGTGGTGGCGTGAGCCTGAACAGGAAATTCTGCCGTTGCTGGAGGAACTGGGGATTGGTTTTGTACCCTTCAGCCCACTAGGTAAAGGTTTCCTGACGGGGTCGATTAAGCCAGGAACCACTTTCGGCAAGGATGATTATCGTAGCACCGTACCGCGTTTCGCGGCACAAGCTATTGAAGCCAATGAAAAACTGGTCACCTTGTTAGGTGAACTGGCCGCGGAGAAAGGGGTAACATCTGCACAAATCGCACTGGCATGGCTGTTAGCACAAAAGCCATGGATTGTACCCATCCCTGGCACCACTAAACTGCACCGGCTGGAAGAAAACCTGGGTGCTGTCGACATTGTTCTTTCGCGCAATGATACGCAGCAGATAACCGAGGCACTGGAAACAATTAAAATCGTCGGTGAACGTTACTCGCCTGAGCACCAGGCACGCGTAGGCCGTTAATGCCCAAACGGGTCCACAACAAAATGTGGACCCGTTACTCTGAATACGATCAACAGCGCAAAAGCTGGCGGATGCTGCTTGTGGCTGGGGTAGTAAAGGTAATATCCTGGAAAAGTTGGCCCCCCCCTCCTGCAACACCTGAATAAGCTTGCCTGACTTTACATACTTCTGAACCATGTCTTCAGAGAAAGCGATCCCAAACCCTGATAACGCGGCATCAATTCTTACTGGCAATGGGCTACACGTCAGTTGCCCCTCAACCTTGACGCGAAGTGGTTTCCCTTCTCGCTCGAACTCCCAGTGGTAAAGCCCACCGGCGGTTGGCAAACGCATATTGATGCAGCGATGATTTTGTAGCTCGTGAGGCGTTTCAGGTAAGGCGTTAGCGGCAAAATACTCCGGAGCCCCCACCACGGCCATCCGCATCTCTGGTCCAATCCGCACTGCAATCATATCCTTATCCACACTTTTCAAAGCGCACTCATGAAGGGCGTTCATAGATACAATTATTTTAGCCACATTACTGACAATTATGATAATTGATAATCTGTATGTATCGAAAATAAAGATTAATTATCATGAGGTTTACCATGAAAATACTCGTTGCAGGAGCAACAGGATGCATCGGTATTCATGTAGTAAATACCGCTATTGCAATGGGTCATCAGCCCGTGGATCTGGTCAGTACCCTGAGCAACGACGCCGCTAAAAATAAAACATTCGAACTGGTCGCAGAACGAGGAGAAGCGCAGCAGGATCTGCCCCCTCTGTTTGCAAACCTGCAGAGTGATAATCCTCAAAAAAACGATGGGGTTTTGGATATAGACAATATGCCTCTGCGTGAAGAACCTGAATGTATTATTAATGACCTGAATCTGCACACCAAGGTTAACTAATTTTAAAATATGACAATTTTATCATATAGCGGTCAGTATTATGACAGCTTTAATCTGTACAATTATCAGGAAAGAGACGTTCTCTCCTATATTAATTCATTTTCAAACATATAACTTAGATTAGGTATTAGTTATGAAAACACTACTTGTTACTACATTAGTCATGGGCTTTATTTCGGTGAATGTTGCATTTGCAGCGCAAGAAATTAATCATACAGATGGCAAAGAAAAGATTGGTGTAATCTCAGCCAGCAATGCCTTGACGCTTGATGAGTTATCGAATGCGCTTTCTCGTAAGGCTGATGAGCAAGGAGCAACGTCGTTCAAAATCCTGTCTACCACGGGGAATAACAAACTGCACGGAGTTGCTGAAATCTATAAGTAAATAGTAAATGATGTGCCATGGACTGTTTATCATGAGCATCGGTTCCATGGCTTGTCCTTACGACGAAAATGCAGTCTCAGCAGATTGTAAACACGGTACATTTCTAAGTGTGAATAGCACAATTATGCGGGGATCATACAAGGAGAGCAGCGTAATCCTCAGGGCCAATCTCAGCGTAAACTATGGATCACTTGTGTGCGATTAGTAATAATTGATGTAATACATCTTTCCAAATTTGTGATACAGTTCAAAAAATTGGTTGACCAAACTCGTTATCTATATAAGAGGCGCTTATGAGGTGCGCTCTTTTTTAAAGCGAGGAAATACCAATGAAAGAGAATAAGATACAAGAAATCAGTAATAAGCTGATTAATATTGTTGTTTTGGTTGCAGTTGTAGAATATGCTTATTTATTCCTCCATTACTATTAATTACATCTAAAAACAATTCCCTTAGGTGATATTTAAAATATGTATCCTCCACCTACTTTGTAAGAGTTATGTCAGTGGGGAAGGATATTCGTACAGTTTCGAAGGGAAGTTTAAAGAAACCGTATTTGTGCCGCACTAAAAGAGATTGCGCATTGAGTCAGCATTTTAGTTACCCAATGCGCATGTTGGTTCACCAAATTGTTACTTTGGCTGCGTGATAAATAATCAGCCGGTAAAGCAAGGCTCACCCACATTCTCAATGCGTTCATACCGATCAGCGGGTAGTGACATAAATCAGCATGAATAGTGCCGTCACCAACGATAGCCAACAACATCTCTCACTTCCGGCACGTTCAGTTAGCTGCGGGAATCCCACATATCCAGACTGTCAGATTGTGAAGCGAAAAGGACGGCTATATGTCATTTGCAAATCTAATCCCCGCTTTAAGGCTGTTCAGAGGCGCAAGAAAAAGCGTTAACTCTGAGTTTGAAGGTTCAACGACACCTGGCTGGCTGCATAATCATGCCTGATTAACGCTGGTGTATTCAGTGCGCCAGCATTAACTTTCCTGCAAACGTATCTTCTTACTCATTAATGGCTTGCTACCTGCTGATGCTGTGTATGAGCCGCATCAACCGCTTTTTGATACCATTTTTTAGCCAGTTGTGGATTTTTCTCTACGCCCAATCCCAAAGAATAAATATCACCTAAAGCCACAAAACTGGGAGCAGTGATATGATCCATTCTGCTGATATGTTTAAGATAAAGGTTTATCGCTTTTTGATAATCGCGTTTTACGCCATTACCTTGTTCATAAAGTTTAGCCAGACGATACTGCGCCGTAATATCATTATTTTTATCGCCTTTCTTATAATATTTCGCCGCTTTATTATAATCCTGAGGAACGCCTAATCCTCTTTCATAAATAATCCCAAGATAACGTGCAGCTTTCATTTCTCCCGCCTGGTCAGCTTGCTCAAAAAGGCTTAAGGCTTTTGCATAATCAAACGGTACGCCATATCCATTAAGATATAAAATCCCTAAATCCAGTTTCGCGCGGGGGTTTCCGCTGGCTGCTGATTTCGTCAACCATTTAAAAGACTCAGTATAATTCACCGTTTGATTGTAGTTTCCATTCAGGTATGCTTCCCCCAATCTGGCTTGCGCTTCTGCATCTCCCTGAGCAGAGCGCGTTATTATTTCATCAAAATTCATTTTTGGTGGAGTATCTGCATATACAGATGCAGAAAAAAATAGAATTACAAATAATAACGCCTTCATTCTGTCTCTCGGTAAAAATGACTGCCAACACGATACCTGATGACAGTCTGGCCTACACTTTATTGTTTGCGTTGGTTAAATAACCATTCACGAACTGGTTCTATACTGTAAGCAATACGCCAT
The DNA here is from genome assembly GCF_004212315.1 of Escherichia sp. E10V5. NCBI lineage: Bacteria > Pseudomonadati > Pseudomonadota > Gammaproteobacteria > Enterobacterales > Enterobacteriaceae > Escherichia > Escherichia sp. E10V5. Next base: position 19,638 of record NZ_RHJM01000039.1, on the reverse strand, counting down.
GTGTTACGATGCCCGCTGGCACCTTCTCGCGAAGAGTATTCATCAAATACACTGTCTTTTATAAAAACGGTATAACGGATATTACTTTGTTCTTCAAACAATGTGTCGGCAGCAAATCGATATTGTTCAGGGTCCCATTGACCATTCCATGCTGCACGAGAAACTTTTCCCCCAAACTGCTCAAGACGTTCAGTAATCGCGTTGAAGCTGGGAAAAGCCCCTGCATCATCTTCTGAGGCCATAAACCACAATTTGTTTTTAGCTATTGGAGCAACCTGTTCCGCATCCCATTTTCCTGCAACCAGGTAACTCGCTGTGAAAAAGTCAGGATATTTGATATTCATAGCGATGGCCAGCATACATCCCCCTGACTGACCAGTAACATAAATACGTTCAGGATCTATTTTATATTCTTTCATCAAAGACTGAACAAGATTTATTGTTGTATCAAGCAACGTAGATGTACGCCAGTCATCATCAGCAATGATTTCATTATACTGAGGAGCTAAAACATAGCAGGGTCGTTTCAGTTGTTCTTCCGGTTCTGCCCAAATTACTGCGCCTAGCCCCTGAAACAGAGTCGTTGTTATTTGTGCACTGGTAGCCCCTGCATCATGCATAAAAAGAACCAATGGCAATACTTTATTTTGTTCTTCAGGAATAAAGAAATTATATTCTAGTATTTTTCCGCTTTCATTATCTTTATATTTACCATGTCTAAAACTATCGACCACCAGATTTGAAACGGCGTTAGTTTCCAGCGTGGTATTTTGTGTAATCACAGTTGCAGATGCATCTTTATATCTAATAGTTTGGTTTAGTTTTTCTCCTGCAACCCAGGAGGGTTTACCTTGCCCTTGTTTGGGAACTGCTTTTTGTATTGTTGGGTCCGTTATAGTTTCTTGCCATTCATTTTGTGGTTTGCTGTGGTCCAGTTCAAGAATCGCGTACTTACCTGATTTTGCCTCAACCAAAGCTGTTGACTGACTGATAACCACTTTATTGATATGATAATTTTTTACGCTAAACTCTGTTGACGAAAGTTCTTCCTTATTTATAGGCTTTTCAAATTCTACAGCTATCGCAATAAGTCGAACTCCGTCACCAAAAACTTGTGTAATAGCTGTAGCCTTTATTGCCTTGTTGTTTGTGTTTGCGAATACAATGCGAGGCATTGAAACAACTAAAGCACCCGCAATACTTTTAATTAAAAACTCTCTGCGCGTCGGCATAAATGCCCTCTTTACTTTTGATAAAAATTAAATGAATATCAGCATGATACCAGGACTATATTTTTTCAACTTTATCATTCGTGCTTGTATTTAACTTATTTTCAGTGCTAACTCTGTACCTCGTTTTATCGGCAATGTTATAGAAATAAAACCATTCTGTGGATCACGAACATAAGATAAAAAATCCGGTTCTGCGTTATCATTTAATATATATCCTCCTACTCGTAACTGTGGCGCAACGATCTCAGTAACCTTACGAGCGAGGCTTGGGCCATCCGCAAGAGGGAAACCATCAATAAGAATAAAATCGACAGGACCACCGAGATCTTTCAGCGTTTCTCTCGCATCACCGACACGAATATCAACAAAAGACGTAAGACCTGCCTCTGCCAGATTTCGAGACGCGACTTCAGCTTTTTCCCGTACCATTTCAGAACCAATCACCAGTCCGCCACCATTATCTTTCATCGCAGCGGCAAAATAGAGCGCTGACATACCTACAGAAGTTGCAAAGTCCACAACGCGAGTGGCTTTCATTGCCCGGCACAGTAAGTAGATAAGTTCCCCCTGTTCTGGGGCTATGGAAAAGCCATAACTGGAAAATCTTTCAGGATCAAGTGCCGGAGCTTCGCGAAACAGTTCCTGCGGGGGATGTTTGCGTTCATTATTCATGCGTTCCAGAACACGTATAACCTGGGGATCACGAATGGGGCAGATACTATTATTTAATCGACTCATAAATAAGGACCTGTATTTTATGAAGTGATGTTACCTGGTTGTTTTCATACACCATGTTATGATCATTGCTTATGTTGTTGGTATAGTGATACCATTTTTGGTACTGGTCAAGTACCAAAAATTAATGCAGGAGTAAATGTTTTGATGAACAAGAGCGAAGTGAGGACACCGGTGCGACGGGGAAGACCTAAAAGTGCGGGGCTTGGTGAGCGTAAGAAAGCGATAGTTATTGGCGCGTATAGTGCCTTCATTGAGCTTGGTTTTGCCCAAACCTCAACCACAGAAATTGCTCGTCGGGCAAAAGTATCAAAAAGAACAATTTATGAGGTATTCAGTAATAAGAAGGAAATTTTTTCAGAAGTAATTAAAGAATATAAAGCCCTGTTCCTCGATCTCCCAAGACCGGAAAACGAGAAGCTCCCCATTAATGAAACTCTGTTTCGTATATTCCGATTAGATATAAGTCAAGAAGAAGCTAAAGAGAGAGAAGCACTCTTAAAATTAATGACACGTGAATCAATTCTCTTTCCAGAGCTTTCAGACTATTTATATGCCACTAAAACGCTTCGCTCAAGAGAACTGTTAATCGAATGGCTGGATATTCAGCAAGCTCAAGGGCGTATTGCTGTTAAAAATACGGGTAATTGCGCTGGAATGCTAATGGATATTGTTTTTGGCGCATTGCTTCCTCGTCGATGGGTTTTGGATGTTAACGAAGATCAGACATTAACACCTGAAGGTCGTCAGCAACAACTTGAGGAAATAAAAGAGCGTATCGAAACTGTTATACAAGGGATTGAAGTGGTCAACAAAAACTAGCCACGATTATGGGGATACTTACACAACATCATAATCCCCAAAATTGAGTCCATTCCGTTTAGGGAGATATACAAAAATGATAGCAAGCGCATGCCTGGTATGACTAAAATACGCCATGAATCTGAATCGTTTTTGCTATTTGCTCCTCCTTTTAACGGCTGCCAGCAGTGTGTTACTGGCGGAGCCGTTTGCTGCGTGGGTTACATGCGTAAACCTGCTCACCCTGGTAATTTATGGTACTGATAAGCTGGCTGCACGTAGAGGCTGGCGCAGAGTGCCAGAAGCAACTCTGCTGGTGTTTGGCTTTGTCGGAGGTTGGGTTGGTGCAATTATTGGTCAACAGGTCTTTCGACATAAAACACAGAAACAGCCATTCAGAACCTACTTCGCAATCAGCGTCGTATTGAACGTGATGATCCTGTCAGTTGTGATATATGAATTGTATCAACCATAAAACCCGGTATCCGCTCCGGGAGTTACAGGCAGTAGCTCCATGCTATTTCACCGGCGCTTTACTCATGCACTTATTTGGATCCTTACGACCAGGAAACACTAGAGGATAATTTCCTGTCATTATCTGAAGCGTTTTGAGTATTGTAATTGCCTGAATTGAAAGCGGAACAATATGTGGTCGCCTCATTTTCATCCGTTGCGCAGGGATCTCCCATATCGCTTTATCGAGGTTGAATTCGCTCCAGAGCGCCGCTCTCCACTCTCCGGTTCGAACACCTGTAATAATCAACAATCTCGCCCCCAAAACAACCAGCGGACTACCTGTGTAACCAGATAACGCATTAAAGAAAATACGGTTGATAATGGAAGATAAGGAACGGGCAGTGAGCTGTAGTATGTGCGGGGTCAATTGACTTAGATAGACTTGGGAAGAGTTTGAAATGGTGCCGATAATAGGAGTCGAACCTACGACCTTCGCATTACGAATTATAAGAATCCGCTTCTAATTCAAAGCATTACCCCATCAACACTGCGCTCACACGTCCCACCACATCAAAACATGTAAAGCCTTGCAAGCTATTGTGAGGCCTTATGTGTCTCAGTTTTGTCCCACCTTGTATTACTACTTGCATAACCAATGAAGATAAACGTGACGACAAACGACGCTGCAGTCTTCTTTTCTTTCACACTTTCCCCACTCAGCATGCATACCTTCTACTATAACTGTAGTGAATGTCTGTTATGAGCGAGTAACTGACCTCGATTTAAATAAATTATAAGGCTTCAAATGTTATTGGCACAAATTTCTGAGATGCATACAGTCACACTAAGTGTTTAAACAAGGTTCTGGACTATGACTAACCCATCAGTTAAGTTTGTTTCCGACCTGTCGTTCCCCCCCTGTCAGGAGCCACTTTTTCCGTGTTATTTTTTAAGGATAATTCATGAGTAATGGAGCACAATCATTTCTTAGTCAATTGCTAATTGCCATAATCTCTATATCTTTAGGGTCATTTCTTTTTGCTGGGATTCTAGAGAGCTACAAAAAAGACCAAGGTCTTCAGGAGGAGATTATAAAGGATTACTTTAGACCAATGATGGAATTACAAAACTCTTGTTCATCTTCACATAATGAACTATTTCTAAAGTATGGAGAGTTATCTGGTTCTTATCAGCTCATGTCTAATGAAACAGTACATATGACAATGACCCCTGATTCAAAATTAGGCCAACATTATGAAGCTCTCCCAATGTCTATTATTAAAGCAAATACAGAGTTAAAAAAAAGAGTTGAAGACCTTGAAATAACGGTAAAAAAATGCAAGACCGATTTATTCCTCAAGTACGAAGAGCTTGCATTAGTTACTGGTTCATATCAAGAGTTTAGGAGCTTAGCGAAAAATTATACGAATACGATTAACACCATCTATTCAGAAAGACAAAAAAAAGCTAAGGAAAATACAAAAAATATAGACCCTAATCAACTAATTCCATTGATGCGGAAATTTATTGCTATGGATCTATCCACCCATGCAAACAAATCCATGCTTGCCAGTGAAATGGATAACATATCTAAACTAACAACGCAGCATAGTTTGATAATGGCAGAGTATGAGGAGTTAATTTTCAAAGAAGATAATGATTTATTTCTAAGTCTTCATGACCTTTATGCAATCAAAATTAGTGAAAAGTATTCAGGTGGATTTATCAGCTGGATATTTTAAAACATGATAACTCATCAGATACGACGCTTACTATGTAGAACGCGTAAATCTGTGAAGGTTACCAATGTGTTAGGTAATGTCCGCTCCTAGCACCAAGCGGACAGCCTCTTGGATCTGAAGGTCCCCCTTTAAGCGAGAAAAGGACATTTAATTTTCAAGTCGTGGAAATCGAAGGCAGTACCTGCCGGAGCCATTGCATCGAAGCCTGGATAATATCCAGGCTTCACCAGGCTCATTTATAAAATGCTGTGGTAAGGATTACTCAACGGTCACGACTATTTTGCCTACCTGGCCATTGGCCTCCATATAGCGCTGGGCGTCTGCAATCTCTTCGAACGGGAACGTTTTATCGATGACCGGTTTCAATTTGCCAGCTCGTAAGCCTTCTGTGATGAAGGATTTTGCGCGCGCCATTTTTTCAGAGTCAGTCGTGATTTCAAACAGCTCATATCCACGCAGAGTGAGATGCTTACCGAGAATATTAAATACAGGCACAAGCATGTCACGGCTATCGAGCGCGCCATACTGGAAAAACATGCCCTGTGGTGCCATCACCTGCGTCAGTTTTGCCACGTCCGGCCCGCCGACGGGATCAAAAACAATATGGGCACCTACGCCATCTGTTGTTCGATTGATTTCAGCAACCATATCCAGCTCTGCAGTAGCAATGACGGCAGCTGCGCCAGCTTTCAGTAGCATTTCACTTTTTTCAGAGGTCCGAGTGAGTGCAATTGGGTTTGCACCCAGCATGTTAGCTATCTGTATGGCAGCCAGACCTACGCTGCTTGATGCTGCGCGGATCACAACATTCTGACCAGCCTGAAGATTGCCATATTCAACCAGCGCACCATAAGCGGTGACATACATCATCCAGCTTGCAGCGGCTTCCTCAAAAGAAAGGTTTTCAGGATGCTTCACGATAGCATGCACAGGTGCATTGACCACTTCACCGTACATACCGTATTCATTAAACATAAATGAAGGGATAACGCTGACCAGATCTCCAATGGTAAACTCATCAACATTCTCACCTACGGCCTGCACAACGCCAGCCGCTTCATAACCAAGACGTGCCGGAAATTCCGGCTCAATAACATACTGGCCGTTGCGGTACATGATTTCTGCACGGTTGATACCTATCGCATGTACGCGGATCTGCACTTCACCCGCTGTCGGCGCAGGCACCTGTACATCAACAAATTCCAGCACTTCCGGGCCTCCGGTACGGTTAAAGGTAATAACTTTAGACATATTCAGCTCTCTTCAGTTAAAGGCACTCCTTCAGAATAATGCCGAAGGGATGCCCGAATCATTTGTGAACAATCTACGTTGTTACAAACACACCAGAAATAGCTGAGAGGGAACTTCAGTATTAATTATCCATTAACAATCCGCCTGCTTCAGCGGATCTGCGTGGCCAGAACATCACTGAACCAGTCGATAAAGACGCGCACTTTTGGAGAAAGGTAGCGCCTGTCGGGATACATCACTGACACGGGCTTTGACACCGATGGGTATTGCGGCAGAATCTCTTCAAGAGCGCCGGAAGCAATATGGGGAGCAACGGCATCATAGGTAGCTTGGATAATGCCCAGACCAGCCAGAGCACAGGAAAGCAGAATATCGGAATTATCAACCAGCAGGCTGCCCGCAGGACGTAGCGAAACAATGCTCCCGTTTTCGATAAACTTCCATTCCATGACGTCACGACTGTGGTCGCTAAAAAAGTTAATTGCCCGATGTTTATCCAGATCCGCAAGTGTTTCTGGCCGCTCATGCTGCTGCAGGTAAGACGGGGCTGCACAGGTAACCATCCGGATGTCACCAAGACGTCTGGATATAAAACTAGAATCCTGAAGCGCACCCAGGCGGATAAGGCAATCTACGCCTTCCGTGATCAAATCAGTTTTTTTATCCGAAGAAACCAGCACAACTTCAATACCTGGATACAGTGTCTGAAAATGCCTAAGATTAGGGATCAATATGGAATGCGCCAGCGCCAGGGGCACATCAAGTCTCAGGCGTCCTCGCGGTGGAAGAGTCGGTGAAAAACTGGCCATCATGTCATTAACTTCGGCCAGGACATGCCTGGCATGATGATAGAACTCATCCCCTTCAGCAGTAACGCTCAGCTTTCGGGTTGTGCGATAAATGAGTTTTACACCCAGATCATGCTCTATCTGCTGTATTGCTTTGCTCACGGTGGGGCGATGGATCTGAAGTACATCAGCAGCTTTAGTGAAGCTACCCTGCTCAACAACCTGTATGAAAATATTTAGGTATTCAATCATGTTGGCATGCACGTGATCACCTGTTTTGTAGGCTGTTTAAAACTGACATTGTAAAGTAAACCATCCCAACGACATTATTTTTTTCGTTCAGATAAGGGCTTCCTGGCTGTCACAATGTCCGCTTCTGGCACATAGCAGTTCTAGAGACAATGGCGTAAAGTCATGGAGAATCGGTGGGAGGATATTCAGTTTCATTCATGCCGAAATACGGTAAAATCTATAACAGATAGAAATCATTCAATACTCGCACTATCGAAAGTTCACCAGCCAACCGCAGCACGTCCTGCATACGTCGTGTCTGCGGTTTTTCTTTTTCGCTTACATTGTGTCTGGTTCTTCCGGCCACTCAATATCAGGTGCAGTTGATGTATCAACACGGTTCAGCAACACCCGATACTTTTTCCAGGCTTCCAGCAACGAGTTTTCTTCCTCCGTTGCGATCTCCAGATCTACCGCATCCTGAAGCGGCGCAATATGCTCACTGGCTACCTGCATCAGGCTGTTTTTTGTTTCTTCCGCCTCCCGGATCCGGAACAGTTTTTCTGCTTCTGCATCTTTCACCCAGGCTGTGCCGTTCCACTTCTGATATTCCCCTTCCGGTGACAACCAAGTAACATTTTCCGGTAACGGACCGAGTTCAGAAATAAATAACTCGTCCCCTGACGCTACGTCATAAACCGTTTTACCCCGATGGTCTTCAACGAGATGCCACGATGCCTCATCACTGTTGAAAACAGCCACAAAGCCAGCAGGAATATCTGGTGGTGCAATATCGGTACTGTTTGCTGGCAGACCTGTATGAGGCGGAATATATGCGTCACCTTCACCAATAAATTCATTAGTTCCGGCCAGCAGATTATAAATTTTTATGGTCCGTGCTTGTTCACTCATTCTGAATGCCATTATGCAAGCCTCACAATATAGTTAAATGCGATGTTTTTGACGGTGTTTTCCGCGTTACCAGCAGCGTTAACGGTGATGGTGTGTCCATGTGAGCCAATCGTAACGGAGTGCGTATGAGCACCAATACCGACAGTATGTGCGTGTGCACCTGCGCTTGCAGCAGTGCCGGACAGTGAGTGGGTATGCGCGCCAGCAGAGTTCGTATTCGCCATCGTGCCAATGCCCAGACCAACCGCCCCTTGTACCTGGTATGATTTACTTCCGACAGCTGTAGAACCATACTGATAGGTGTCTTTAAAAGTGCTTGTATTAAACCTGCGACCATCAACGTGCGAGTGTGCTCCGGCCGAGCTTGTAGAGCCGCTCAGACTGTGCGTATGCGCCCCGGTGTTATTCGTGGATTTAGTGCCGTAATCAAACGACGATGTGGTTTTCGTACCCAAATCCGTACTGGATGCGCTGGCGCTGTGGGTGTGCGATTTAATGCCGTCCTGTTCCTGAGACAATACGGCACGACCACTGGCGGGCTTGCCCTTAATCGTCCAGCCACGCATATCAGGGATCACGCCTGACGGATAAGCGACTGCAAGTTTCGGGTAGGCAGATTTGTCAAAAGTCTGCCCCTGCATCAGGGCATAACCAGACGGAACGGTATCTGATGGCCACGGGATTGGTGCGCCGACTGGGTAGCTTTCTGGTGGAAGATTTTTCGAGGTATAAACTTCTGCCCAGTCATCCTCAAAACCATAACCGTCTCTTGAAGAACGGTAGAACAGACCACCATTTCTGTAATGCGCCTTCATCTGCAAGGTCCGGCAACTTCCGACTCCGGTATAGAAGTTAACCAGAATATAGCTGTCGCCAGAGCGAGTGACATTGTAAGCGCCTGATTCGGCATTCCAGGGAACGCCCCCATCCGCATCGGCATACGTATCCGTTGCTCTTCTGGCAAAAGCAGCAACATGCGCAGCGGTTAAAGTGATATCAGTAGAACCATCAAACGAAACACCAGATATTTTTATTGCTGTCTGAAGTTTCGTAGCTGTATCAGAATTTCCCTTAATCCCCTTAGGAGAATTAAGTGATGTATTGATCGTCACTTCACCTGTTGCGTTATTTACTGCAAATGGTCGAAGACCGTTCCAGCCACCGTACTGGTCGCCTTTATCAGTCATGAGCAAGTAAGTATTTGCTCCATCATTTCGCCATATGACACCGTAATCACCTGCAATCATCCTTAACGCGTTCTGACTACGGACAATAACTTCATCATTAGCGTAAATCTTATTCCCGCTAATGTCTGACTTACTCAAAACAGGATACGAACTATAAAATCCATTACCTTGTTTAAAATCTAAAATTAAATTTACCGCAACTGATTCAGAATAAGGATCAGTTGCGCCAAATTTATAAGTCGTTTCAGCAACAATATAATCAGAAGCAGGTGCAGTAACGGAGAGACCTTCTTCTAAAAAGACCTCTACGGGAAATGCCCCACCTTCTATATAGAATACGCTGTCTACGGTATCGCCTTTATTACTCATCAGAATGGAATGAATAGCGCGTTCCGATGATGAATAAGCCCAGAACATACCACAGGCATAGCTACCCCGGTCCGTCCAGCCGCCTGCGCAAACAAAACCATTAAACTCACAATTATTCATTCTGTGATTAGCTGAGCGACTTGGCGTTAAAATGACAACGCGGGATGCCCGATGGCTGTCATTCCTTTTTATCACTAACGGATAATATTTACCTTCCTGGACACCCGCCGGGGCATTTACCACAACGTATCGCATCCCCTTTTTCTGATCCACTTCACCTTTGCTGTAAACATTAATGTTACTCAGGAAGCGGTCCTTGTCGGGAATATCAGCACCGTTCTGGTCTTTCTGCAGACGTTTCTCTGCATTGTCATAGGCTGCTTTTACTGCCTTTGGCGTTGCCGCCAGCGTTTCAGACGTGCTGTTGGTCGCACTGCTGAGCTGTACTCCCCCCTTTTTCGTCGTGCTCGCATCCTCAAGCGCCACGGCGGATGCAATATCCTCTGCACGTTTTGCCGCTGTCTCAGCGCGCGTTGCTGCGGATTCTGCCGTACTTTTGCTCTGTGCTGCCGCTGCCGCACTGCCAGCTGCCTCTGTCGCCTTCGTGGATGCCGTCGTGGCGCTGCTCTTCGCTGCTGACGCTTGTCTGGTCGCCTCATCTTTTGAAGCAGACGCAGATGATGCCGATGACGCCGCCGAACTGGCTGACGATGCGGCAGCCGTTTTTGAGGATTCTGCGCTGGTTTCCGACGCTTTCGCGTTCGTTTCGGATGTCTTCGCTGCGGAAGCTGACCTCGCTGCTGTGCTGGCCTGTTCAGTGGCTTCGCCAGCCTTCGTTGTGGCTGTTGAAGCGGATGATGCGGCGCTTTCTGCCGATTTTCCGGCGGCGGTGGCACTGGCTGAGGCCTGCCCGGCACTTGTTGACGCGGCACTGGCAGACGACGCAGCCGCTGTTTTTGAGCCTGCCGCAGCTGAGGCGCTCTGTCCCGCTGCCGTCTCAGAAGACCTGGCGTTCGTCTCGGACGTTTTTGCCGCCTTCGCGGAATTTGCTGCCGCCGTTGCCGAGGAAGCTGCGCTACTGGCGCTCGAGGATGCGTTCGTTTCTGATGATTTTGCCGCCTCTTTTGAAGCCGACGCATCCCGGGCTGAAGTGGCGGCTTCTGACGCTTTCGTCGTCGCAGTGGATGCAGAAGTGGCTGCTGATTTTTGTGACGCTGCAGCATTCGTTTCTGACGTTTTCGCGGCACCGGCACTGGTGGCCGCCGCGCTTTTTGAGGACTCTGCAGCGGCAGCACTTTTTGATGCTTCAGTGGCCTTTGTTGATGCCGTTCCTGCGCTGGAAGACGCCTCCTGAGCCGACGTCGCGGCCTGTCCGGCTGACGAGCTGGCTGCACGCGCTGAGCCTGCAGCATCAGTCGCATGGGTTGCCGCCTCACTGGCAGATGTGCCGGCATCACTGGCTGACTTCTTCGCGGCTGCCGTGTTCTGTGCCACCGCGGACGCGTTACGCGCCACCTCTTCCACCATCAGTTCAAAACGGCGCAGAGCCTCCGGACGGGCATCATCCTCCGTCATGGCACCGAGAAAATCATTCAGCGTACCGGGTCGGGAATCTTCATACACGGTGATGGTCCCGGCATGTGACGGCGGGAATCCTTCCACCAACAGAATAACGCTGTACTGACCGTACTCAACGTCCATGCTGTAACGCCCGGCTTCATCCGGATTTTCTGAGGCCAGCGTGTTCACCACCACCGTGGTGCTGTTACGTTTTGCTTTCAGCTGGATTGTGCAGTTCTGTACCGGTTTTCCTGTGCCGTCTTTCAGTACACCTGAAATCTTTACTGCCATATTCACCCCACAAAAAAGCCCGCCTGAACCGGCGGGCTGTCATAACACTGTGTTACCTGGCTAATCAGAACTTATAACCGACACCCACGATGAAACCGTCAGTGCGCCAGTCGCCACTGCCGGAGCCTTCATAAGCAATATCAATGGCCACGGATTCGGTCGGGTTAAACTGCACGCCAGCTCCCCACGCCAGAGACGTGTTGCTGTGGCGACCGTCATCACTTCCGGTCAGCACGTCGTGCGTTTTCCCCTTGTTGTCAGTTACGCGGAGATAATCCCCGGAGAAAGTCGACACACGGCTGTAAGCCACACCCGCCATCGCATACGCGCTGAACCATTCATTCACGCGCACAGACGGCCCCGCCATTACGCTGAACCAGCGGTTACGAACGGAATCTTCATGCCAGCGGGTATCGCTGTAATGGGTCAGCTGGCGATTCTTGTCTCCTGCATAGCTGAATGACGTCACCAGCCCCAGCGTATCCGTAAACTCATAACGGTATTTCACGTTAATCCCGTTCAGATCATCACTGCCGGGAACGTTGGTCCGGGCATGAAGATACCCCGCGCTCAGCGTGGACTGATGTTCAGACGCCCATGCAGGCGCACCGGATACGGCCAGACAAATGGCTGCGGACAAAATGGCTGCACAAACTTTACGCATAATTACCTCTCGCTTTTCTGCAATAAAAAAGGCGTCATTCCTGACGCCATTTATTGGGGTTATAAATATTTCAACGAATACTGATGCCGGAAGCCGCTTTTTTGGTCACAATCACCGTACAGTCGGTGATATTGCCTGCCCCCTGATTGCCTTTCTGGAAAATCTTAAACTCCAGAGTGACGCTACCACCACCACTAGGCATATCAATAACTGCACTGTAACTACCGGGAATGGCCCCTTTAGTTTCTCTGGATGCGATTAATACGCCGTTTTTGCGAACTTCAAAACCATAACCCGTGTATCGCGTGCCTCCCGGGTTATTTCCGCTCCCCGGATCGTCATACGCTATACCGTTAAAAATAATGGGCGGAATAATAATCTGGCGGTCAAAGTTATGATCATCGCTGATGGTGACTGTAACCGTCCCGTTTGGTGTTTCCGTGTTACCCCACGTACCAGCCTGTTTCGGAAATGATTTGGATACAGCTTTAACGAAGTCACCTCTGACCTGAGTCGCCTCCAGCATGCCCTTAATCGTACAGTTTTCATTTACCGTGACATTGTTGAGCGTCCCGGCGTTCGCATTCACACTGCCACTGATATCCGCATTTTTAGCGGTCAGCTTTCCGTCTGATGTCAGGGAAAATACCGGAGGACTGCCACCACTGGTAATGGTGGGGGCCGTCAGGCGCTTCAGGAACACGTCGTTCATGAATATCTGATTGCCCTGCGCCACAAACATCGGCGTTTCATTCCCGTTTGCCGGGTCAATAAATGCGATACGGTTAGCGGCAACCAGAAACTGACTCAGTTTGCCTTCCTCCGTGTCCTCCATGCTGAGGCCAATACCCGCGACATAATGTTTGCCGTCTTTGGTCTGCTCAATTTTGACAGCCCACATGGCATTCCACTTATCGTTGGCGTCCTTCCACTCTTTCGAAAACTCCTCCAGTCTGCTGGCGTTATCCTCCGTCAGCTCGACTTTTTCCAGCAGCTCCTTGCCGAGATGGGATTCGGTTATCTTGCCTTTGAAAAAATCCAGGTAACCTTCCGCATCATCGCTCGCCCGACCGACGGCCTCCACGAATGCCGATTTGCCAACGGTGTTCACACTGCGGATATAAAAGTAATAATCATGGCCCGGTTTGATATTGATACTGGCGGCTATCCAGTACAGCGCCGTACCAAGATAGCGGGCTGTGGTTTCAACCTGCCTGATATCGGTAATCCGCTTTTCCGAGAACCAGAACTCAAACTGTACCGTCGGGTCATAAACGGCAAGATGCGGCGTGGCGGTTATCTGAAAATAGCCCGGCGTCAGCTCAATCCTCGACGGTGCTGCCGGTGCGGCAATCCGGAACGATACCGACGCCGGATCGCCCTGCTGCCCCCACGCATTTACCGCCCGGACTGTCAGCCTGTAGTTCCCCAGCGCCAGTTGCGTGAAGCGGTATGTGGTTTCCGTCGTCCGGGCCGTGCTGACCAGCCGCTCACTGCCGTCATCCGCTGTTACGGTCAGACGGAGCAGGAAGCTCACGCCCTTCACCACCTTCGGCGTGTCCCAGCGCGCCAGCACCTGATATTCCCCGCTGTCTGCGGTGACTTCGGCGGTCAGGTGCTGCACCGCTGGCGGCGTGACACCATTCACCGTGCCGCTCTGGTCGCCGTCAAAGTGCGCCCCGTTATCCACGATGGCTTCTTTTTCCGGTACATGCTGCACGGCAGTGATGGCATACGTGCCGTCATCGTTCTCACGGATACTCACACAGCGGAACAGGCGCTGACGCAACGTCGGCAACTTCAGCCCCCACACACTGTATTCTGCAACGCCGTCAGGAACCCGGTTCACTTTCACCTTAAGTCCGTCGGTGACGGACTGAACCTCCACGCTGACCGGATTACCACTTCCGTCAACCAGGCTTATCAGCGTGGTACCGGAGGATGGCAGCGTGATTTCACGGTCGAGCGTCAGCGTCCGGGTCTGGCTGTTCACCGCCAGCACGCGACCACCGGTGCTGATACCGGCATAGTCATCATCGCAGATTTCAATGACATCGCCCGGTACATGGCGAAGCCCTTCAGCACCCACGCTGAAATCCACGGTCTGCGTCTCCAGCAGTTCCGTTTTAATCAGCCACAGCCCGGCGCGGTGTGCCTGCCCCCGGCTGGTACAGCCAAAGGCATCCATCTTCGTGACATTACGACCGTAACGGGCAATGGCCTGCGTATCTTCAACAAGCTCTGTCGCCGTCTCCCAGCCGTTGTTCGGGTCAATCCAGTTCACCTCAACGGCATTATGGCGGTCCTTCAGGGCGCTGAAGCTGTAGCGGAACGGCGCGCCATCATCCGGCATCACCACATTACTGCGGTTATAGGTCCACACCTTATCTGATGGTCGGTCCTGCACGAACGTCAGCGTCTGCCCGTTCCATACCGGCATACAGCGCATCGCCGAGCAGAAATCACTGAGCACATCCCACGCCTTACGCTGCGTGGTCAGCCAGGCATTACAGGTGATGCGCGGCTCCGTGCCGCCAAAACCGTCCGGCACTGACTGGTCGCAGTACTGGCCGATGACATACAGCGCCCATTTATCCACATCCGCCGCACCAAGACGTTTCCCCATGCCGTAGCGCGGGTGGGTCAGCATATCCCACAGACACCAGGCCGGGTTGTTGCTGTATGCCGGCTTAAACGTTCCGTCCCAGATACCGCTGTATTGCCGCGTCTGCGGGTTATAGTTCGACGGCACCTGCAGAATGCGCCCGCGAAGATGATAATTACGGCTCACCTGCTGGCTGCCGAACTGCTCCGAGTCCACCTGCACGCCGACCAGTGCCGTGTTCGGGTAGCACTGTTTCACATCGATGATTTCGGTGTATGACGACCAGAGCGTTTTGTTCTGCAGCTGGTCTGTGGTGCTGTCCGGCGTCATCCTGCGCATCCGGATATTAAACGGGCGCGGCGGCAGGCTACCCACCACCACCGAGGCCAGATACTGCGAGGTGGTTTTGCCCTTAATGGTGATGTCTTTTTCCGTCACCCAGCCACCGTTACGTTGTATCTGAACCAGCAGACGGACTTCCGACGGATTCCTGTCACCCTTTGAGGTGGTTTCCACCAGTGCCTGTACACCGAAGGTAAAGCGCAGACGGTCGATGTTTGCAGACGTAATGGTGCGGGTGATCGGCGTGTCATATTTCACTTCCGTACCCAGCACCGTCTCGGAGCCGGAGGATTCAAACCCCTCCGGCGGTGTCTGCTCCTGCTCACCGGCACGGAACACCACCGTGACACCGGAGATGTTGGTATTCCCCTCAGTGTCCAGCACCGGCGTACTGTTCAGCAGCACGCTTTTTAATCCATCCACCGGACCTTCAACCGGCCCTTCGCTGATGGCATCGATCACACTCAGCAACTGCGTGGACTTCAGGTTGTCCTTCGCTTCGCGCGGGGTATGCCCCTTACTGCTTCCTTTACCCATTCCTCACGCTCCATAAATGACAAAACCGCCCGCAGGCGGTTTCACATAAAACATTTTGCATCAGCGACCAATCACCACAACCTGACCACCGTCCCCTTCGTCTGCCGTGCTGATCTCCTGAGAAACCACGCGTGACCCCACGCGCATTTCCCCGTACAGAACAGGCAGAACATTGCCCTGGGCAACCATGTTATCCAGTGAGGAGAAATAGGTGTTCTGCTTACCGTTATCCGTTGTCTGTGTACGGGGAGTTCTGGCTTTCGGTGCCAGCATCTGCGCCACACCACCGAGCACCATACTGGCACCGAGAGAAAACAGGATGCCGGTCATACCACCGGCCCCAATGGCTGCCCCCCATGCTGCAAGGGTGGCTCCGGCGGTAAAGAATGATCCGGCAATGGCGGCAGCCCCCAGGACAATCTGGAATACGCCACCTGACTTGGCCCCGGCGACTCTGGGAACAATATGAACCACAGCGCCATCAGGCAGAGTCTCATGTAACTGCGCCGTTAACCCGGACGTGCTGACGTCCCGCCCGGCAATCCATACCTGATACCAGCCGTCGCTCAGTTTCTGACGAAACGCCGGGAGCTGTGTGGCCAGTGCCCGGATGGCTTCAGCCCCCGTTTTCACACGAAGGTCGATGCGGCGACCAAATCGTTGTAAATCCCCGTAAAGGCAGATGCGCGCCATGCCCGGTGACGCCAGAGGGAGTGTGTGCGTCGCTGCCATTTGTCGGTGTACCTCTCTCGTTTGCTCAGTTGTTCAGGAATATGGTGCAGCAGCTCGCCGTCGCCGCAGTAAATTGCGGCGTGATTCGGCACCGATGAACCAAAACAGCACAGCAGCACATCGCCCGGCTGTGCCGCTGACAACGGCACCTGATACAGCCCCGTCGCCTCCAGATTATCCAGATAGAGATTCTGGCCGTTACGCCACCAGTCATCCTCACGATGAAAGTCCGGCATCTCAATCCCCGCCAGATGATAAGCATCCCGGAACAGTGTGTAACAGTCCGTCACACCGTGCTCAAAGCGCCGCCCGGTGAGATGCGGCACACAGCGGAACTTATGAATCGTCCCCCGGCAGACCAGCCACCACGGCAAATCACTCTGCACCTGCAGCCGCCGGTCGGCCTCACTCAGCCAGGGCAGACCACCGGGGTGGCTGTGGACCAGCGCCACAATCTCACCCTGCATTTCTGCCTGCAGCCAGTCTTCCGGCGACATACGGAAATACGCCTCCGGCTCACCGGAGATATTCACGCAGGGGAAATATCTTTCCCCCTCCGGCGTGCTTACCACGAAGCCGCACGACTCCGCTGGCGCACATCGCCGGGCGTGCGCCAGAATCGCTGATTCTGTCTGTGTCATGGGATTTACTGCGAAAGTTTGTTAATGGAAAGGAAGCCGCCAAAGTTGCCGACGTTATTGCGGAACTTACAACCGCTCAGGCATTTGCTGCATTTATCCTTCGTGATATCGGACGTTGGCTGGTCATATTCATCCGCGACCGCCGGACCGTGATAACCGCACTCATCGCCGCGATAGGTCCAGGTGCAGGTGTTGGCCAGCATGATACGTCCCGGAAAAACAGCGCCGTCCGTTTCCGTCGGCGTGGACAGTACAAAAGAGGCACTCACCGCGTTCAGTTCGCTGCACTGCTCAATGCGCCAGCGGCTGATCACCTCCTGCTCCGGATCGGCGTCACTGTTTCCGTTGACGAAGTTCACCGCATCCAGAAAACGGGCGTAAACCTTACGCCGGACCACCGTTCCGCCGACCAGACTCTGCAGATCTTCCGCCATCCCGGTGACCATACCGTACAGGTTAGAAACCGTCAGCGTGGGGCGCGTACTGGTGCCTTTGCCATTCAGTTCAAAACCACTCCCCTGAATGGGATACGGCTGATACTGTCGCCCCTGCCAGGTGACCGGCTCACCTTTTTCGTTCTGCTCATTACAGAAAAAATAACGTTCTCCACCGACCTCTGTCAGATCGATTTCCCAGAGCACCACGCTGGCCGACTGCTCCGCACGGGTGCATTCATTCAATGTTTCCTGCCGGATATTTTGCATCAGTTCACCACCTGTTCAAACTCTGCGCTGAACTCAACACGCAGCATACTGACCCGCGACGACCATTTTGCGCAGGTCACCTTTATCTGCCGCCACTCATAAGGCGGCGTCCACAGAAAGGATTTCCAGCCACCGTGCTCAGCCAGAAACGACTCCAGCGCCGTGGCCTCCCAACGGGGAACAGAAAGCGTCACGCTGTACGTTTTCAGGTTGGCATTCAGCCCGGCAGGCGCTCGCTGGGAATAGCCATCACCAAAGCGCACCTTTCTTACAGAAGGGACCGAAGCCACATCCATACCGGGTTTCACTTTCCAGCGGAAGGTCTTCATCGTCCACCTCCGGAGAACAGGCCACCATCACGCATCTGTGTCTGAATTTCATCACGGGCACCCTTGCGGGCCATGTCATACACCGCCTTCAGAGCAGCCGGACCCATCTGCCCGTTCGTGCCGTCGTTGTTAATCACCACATGGTTATTCTGCTCAAACGTCCCGGACGCCTGCGACCGGCTGTCTGCCATGCTGCCCGGTGTACCGACATAACCGCCGGTGGCATAGCCGCGCATCAGCCGGTAAAGATTCCCCACGCCAATCCGGCTGGTTGCCTCCTTCGTGAAGACAAACTCACCACGGTGAACAATCCCCGCTGGCTCATATTTGCCGCCGGTTCCCGTAAATCCTCCGGTTGCAAAATGGAATTTCGCCGCAGCGGCCTGAATGGCTGTACCGCCTGACGCGGATGCGCCGCCACCAACAGCCCCGCCAATGGCGCTGCCGATACTCCCGACAATCCCCACCATTGCCTGCTTAAGCAGAATTTCTGTCATCATGGACAGCACGGAACGGGTGAAGCTGCGCCAGTTCTGCTCACTGCCGGTCAGCATCGCCGCCATATTCTGTGCAATACCATCAAAGGTCTGCGTGGCTGCACTTTTTACCTGCGACATACTGTCCGTGGCGCTCTCTTCCCACTCACTCCAGCCGGACTTCAGGCCTGCCATCCAGTTCCCGCGAAGCTGGTCTTCAGCCGCCCAGGTCTTTTTCTGCTCTGACATGACGTTATTCAGCGCCAGCGGATTATCGCCATACTGTTCCTTCAGGCGCTGTTCCGTGGCTTCCCGTTCTGCCTGCCGGTCAGTCAGCCCCCGGCTTTTCGCATCAATGGCGGCCCGTTTTGCCCGTTGCTGCTGTGCGAATTTATCCGCCTGCTGCGCCAGCGCGTTCAGGCGCTCCTGATACGTAACCTTGTCGCCAAGTGCAGCCAGCTGGCGTTTGTACTCCAGCGTCTCATCTTTATGCGCCAGCAGGGATTTCTCCTGTGCAGACAGCTGGCGACGTTGCGCCGCCTCCTCCAGTACCGCGAACTGACTCTCCGCCTTCCACAAATCCCGGCGCTGCTGGCTGATTTTCTCATTTGCTCCGGCATGCTTCTCCAGCGTCCGGAGTTCTGCCTGAAGCGTCAGCAGGGCAGCATGAGCACTGTCTTCCTGACGATCGCCCGCAGACACCTTCACGCCGGACTGTTTCGGCTTTTTCAGCGTCGCTTCATAATCCTTTTTCGCCGCCGCCATCAGCGTGTTGTAATCCGCCTGCAGGATTTTCCCGTCTTTCAGTGCCTTGTTCAGTTCTTCCTGACGGGCGGTATATTTCTCCAGCGGCGTCTGCAGCCGTTCGTAAGCCTTCTGCGCCTCTTCGGTATATTTCAGCCGTGACGCTTCGGTATCGCTCTGCTGCTGCGCATTTTTGTCCTGTTGAGTCTGCTGTTCAGCCTTCTTTCGGGCGGCTTCAAGCGCAAGACGGGCCTTTTCACGATCATCCCAGTAACGCGCCCGCGCTTCATCGTTAACAAAATAATCATC
>NZ_RHJM01000038.1:39927-93707 GCF_004212315.1 Escherichia sp. E10V5 | reverse complement strand
TTTCCGAATGCGCGTTTTTTATTCTTTATGCTTATTTCGACGCCGATCTGTTGGTTAATTGAGCTATTTCTCGGGCAAAATTCGCGACCTGCTCCCAATCGGTATAGACAACCTCTTTGCGCGTATCTGTTTCTCCGCCTGACATCTTCATAATCAGCTTGATCATAAAGCGGTCGTACCAACGATAGCGTGGATAACGCAGCGCCCCGGCAATAACGGCACAGCGATCGGGGCGCCATTGTGAACTCATCAGAAACTTCCGCGCGTAGCTGTTGGTCTGCACAGTCCGCTTCTCCGGCTTGCGTGCCACCAGGTTGACGGAGTAAAAGGCGCTCGGCATTGAGTTCAACCGGGTGGCATGCTTTTTGACAAATGCCTGGAACGCAGAATGGTAATGACCGTAGCGAATAGAAGCGCCAATCACCACGCGATCGTAGTTTTCCCATTGTGGTTCTTCAATGCGGTGCACATTAGCGACATCCGCCTGGATCCCCAGTTCTTTCAGTTCCGAAGCCAGGTAGGAGGCAATCTCGCGCGTTTGTCCGTCCCTTGTTGAGAAAAGAATTAATGTTTTCACGTATTACTCCATCATTCACGCCAGAAAGTCGGGGTAAAGAGCACCAGCAATGTAAAGACCTCAAGACGACCAAACAGCATGTTGGCAATCAGGATCCATTTAGCCACCGGGTTCATGCTGGTAAAGTTATCAGCAACCACGCCAAGCCCTGGCCCCAGGTTATTCAATGTCGCAACAACCGAGGCAAAGGCAGAAAAGTCATCCACGCCCGTGGCGATTATCGCCAGCATACTGACAATAAACACCAATGCATAGGCGGAGAAAAATCCCCAAACGGCTTCGAGAATACGTTCCGGCAGTGCACGGTTCCCCAGCTTAATGCTGTAGACGGCGTTCGGATGCACCAGTCGTTTCAGCTCACGGTTCCCCTGCTTAAACAGCAGCAGGATGCGGATCACTTTCAGGCCACCGCCCGTTGACCCGGCGCAACCGCCGATAAAAGCTGAACATAAAAGCAGTACCGGCAAAAAGAGCGGCCAGCGGGCAATGCTATCAGTCGTAAACCCGGCGGTTGTCGCCATCGACACCACCTGGAAAAATGCCTGGTTAATTGTCATCAGCGCCGAACTGTAGACATTATGAAACCACAGCACGAGGGTACAAATAACCACCAGCGTAAACTGTACGCCGATAAACATGCGAAATTCCGGATCGCGCCAGTAGACCTTCAGACTACGCCCACTTAACAGTGAAAAGTGCAGACCGTAGTTACAGCCGGAGATCAGCAGGAAGATAGCAATGATAGTGTTAATAGTCGGGCTATCGAAATAGCCAACGCTGGCATCATGCGTCGAAAAGCCGCCAATAGCGATTGTCGCAAAGCTATGACCGATGGCATCAAAGGCATCCATTCCAGCAAACCACAGCGCCAGTGCACAGGCGACGGTCAACAAGACATAAATCAACCACAGGGTTTTCGCCGTTTCCGCAATTCGCGGACGCATTTTGTTATCTTTCAGCGGGCCGGGCATTTCCGCGCGATAGAGCTGCATACCACCAACGCCGAGGATAGGCAGTATCGCAACCGCCAACACGATGATCCCCATCCCGCCAAACCATTGCAGCATCTGGCGATAAAAGAGGATTGCGTGAGGGAGCGAATCCAGCCCCACCAGCGTAGTGGCCCCCGTGGTGGTCAGGCCGGAGAAAGATTCAAAAAACGCATCGGTGATCGTGAGGTTCGGGCTTTCCGAGAAGATAAAAGGGAGCGCACCGACGCTACCCAGCACGGTCCAGAATAGCACCACGATCAGAAACCCTTCACGGGATTTCAGTTCGCCCTTCTCTTTACGGTTAGGCCACCACAACATAGAGCCAATAGCGAGGGCGACAAAAAAGGTCTGGGTAAATGCGCGGCCCGCCCCATCCCGGTAGATGAGTGCTACCAGCCCAGGGATAATCATTGTCCCTGAGAATAAGATGACCAGTAGTCCAACGATTCGGGTAATGGCGCGAAAATGCATCTCTGCCGCTTCCTTAGTTCTGCAAAACGAAGTGGGGATTATTCTTCAATCGCTAACAATTGCAATGAACCACGGCTAAAATCCGCCAGCTTTGCGGAAAATTCAGCCACTTTCGCCGCTGGAAGCGCCACCCGCAGCAGAACGAATGCCTGATAATCACTGTTGATAATTTTGCCGTCACACTGCCCCAGCAACGCTTCAATGCCGGTTAACTGACTATATTCACATTGCAAAGTATATTCGGTTAATGGCGTCTTGCGTTGGGTCGTTAGCTGGCGCAACGCCTGATTCACGCCGCCGCCATACGCTTTCACTAACCCACCGGTGCCAAGCAATATGCCGCCGTAGTAACGCACCACCACAGCAGTAATTTCCCCGACGCCGCTGCCCATCAGTTGGGCGAGCATCGGTTTACCTGCCGTTCCCGCCGGTTCCCCGTCGTCAGAGAAACCCAGCTGTTGAGAATCATCCGGCGCCCCCGCAACCCACGCCACACAATGGTGGCGGGCATCGGGGTGTTCTGCCCGCACCGATTCAACAAACGCTTTCGCCGCCTCAACGCCATCGGTATGCGCCAACATCGTTATGAAGCGGCTCTTTTTGATCTCTTCAACGACCGTGACCGGTGCCGCAGGAATTAACCAGCTTTCCATCACGCCAGTTTCAGATCCCGGGTCATGTTTTCCACGTTATTTTCGTGGATCACCACGTTGTCTTCGATACGAATGCCGCCGAACGGTTTCAGTGCTTCAATTTTCTGCCAGTTGAAGTGTTTGCTGAACTGCCCTTCACGCCACGGTGCCAGCAGCGATTCGATGAAGTAGATACCCGGCTCAATGGTTAATACCATGCCCGGCTGGAGAATACGGGTGCAGCGCAGGTACGGATATTTTGCCGGTGCCGCGAGGTGCGTACCGCTATCATCCTGCATAAAACCTGCTACGTCATGCACCTGCAGGCCCAGCGGATGGCCGATACCGTGCGGCATAAACGGTCCGGTGAGATCGTTTTCGACCATCGCTTCTTCACTCATATCGGTGATGATTTGATGTTTACGCAGCAGTTTGGCAATGCGCTGATGGAACTGGATGTGGTAATCCACATAGCTGACGCCTGCTTTCATGGTGGCGATCAGCGCCAGTTGTTCATCATTAACGTCTTTCACCAGCTGTGCGTAGTCGTTGTCGCTTTTTGCCGACCAGGTTCGGGTCAGGTCAGCCGCATAGCCATTATATTCTGCCCCGGCATCCAGCAGGAAGCTACGCATCTCTTCCGGTGCCTGATGGTCCAGTTTGGTGTAATGCAGCACCGAAGCGTGTTCGTTGAGCGCCACAATGTTGCTGTAAGGTACGTCGGTATCACGATGACCGGTCGCGGTCAGATAGGCAATGTTGATATCGAACTCGCTCATGCCAGAACGGAACGCTTCTTCTGCCGCGCGATGACCGTTGACCGCCATTTTCTGCGCTTCACGCATACAGGCCAGTTCGTACTCGGTTTTGAAGGAGCGGTAGTAATGCAGGTAGTCGATCACCCCTTTCGGGTTGATATTGCTGGCCTCAATGCCCAGTTGCAGCGCACGTTCCGGCACCGGACCGATATAACCAATATTGCCGCGCGCAGCAGGCAGCAGGCTACCAATGCCATCGGCTTTCGGCAGCGCGATCACGTCCACATCTTCAGTCCAGAAGGCGGTCGGCAGCGGTTCGACGTTGTGCCAGTAATCAACTGGCAGATAGAACCACAGTTTCGGCTTGTTCACGCCATCCACCAGCAACCAGCAGTTTGGCACCTGAGTTACCGGCACCCACGCTTTGAATTGCGGGTTCACTTTAAACGGATAGGGATGATCGTCGAGAAAAACATTGAACAGCTCGCCGGAGTGAATAAGTAATGCATCCAGCTTGAAGCGCGCCAGCGCATCGCGAGTCCGTTCTTGTAAGGTAGCTATATGATTTTTATAGAGCGAGGCCAGTGATTCCATTTTTTACCCTTCTGTTTTTTTGACCTTAAGTCTCCGCATCTTAGCACATCGTTCATCCAGAGCGTGATTTCTGCCGAGCGTGATCAGATCGGCATTTCTTTAATCTTTTGTTTGCATATTTTTAACACAAAATACACACTTCAATGCATCTGGTACGACCAGATCACCTTGCGGATTCAGGAGACTGACATGCTTTACAAAGGCGACACCCTGTACCTTGACTGGCTGGAAGATGGCATTGCCGAACTGGTATTTGATGCCCCAGGTTCAGTTAATAAACTCGACACTGCGACCGTCGCCAGCCTCGGCGAGGCCATCGGCGTGCTGGAACAGCAATCAGATCTAAAAGGGCTGCTGCTGCGTTCGAACAAAGCAGCCTTTATCGTCGGTGCTGATATCACCGAATTTTTGTCCCTGTTCCTCGTTCCTGAAGAACAGTTAAGTCAGTGGCTGCATTTTGCCAATAGCGTGTTTAATCGCCTGGAAGATCTGCCGGTGCCGACCATTGCCGCCGTCAACGGCTATGCGCTGGGCGGTGGCTGCGAATGCGTGCTGGCGACCGATTATCGTCTGGCGACGCCGGATTTGCGCATCGGTCTGCCGGAAACCAAACTGGGCATCATGCCGGGCTTTGGCGGTTCTGTACGTATGCCACGTATGCTGGGCGCTGACAGTGCGCTGGAAATCATTGCCGCCGGTAAAGATGTCGGCGCGGATCAGGCGCTGAAAATCGGTCTGGTGGATGGCGTAGTCAAAGCAGAAAAATTGGTTGAAGGCGCGAAGGCGATTTTACGCCAGGCCATTAACGGCGACCTCGACTGGAAAGCGAAACGTCAGCCGAAGCTGGAACCGCTAAAACTAAGCAAGATTGAAGCCACCATGAGCTTCACCATCGCTAAAGGGATGGTCGCGCAAACGGCGGGGAAACATTATCCGGCCCCCATCACCGCAGTAAAAACCATTGAAGCTGCGGCCCGTTTTGGTCGTGAAGAAGCATTAAAGCTGGAAAACAAAAGTTTTGTCCCGCTGGCGCACACCAACGAAGCCCGCGCACTGGTCGGCATTTTCCTTAACGATCAATATGTAAAAGGCAAAGCGAAGAAACTCACCAAAGACGTTGAAACACCGAAACAGGCCGCTGTACTGGGCGCAGGCATCATGGGTGGCGGCATCGCTTACCAGTCCGCGTGGAAAGGCGTGCCGGTTGTCATGAAAGATATCAACGACAAGTCGTTAACCCTCGGCATGACCGAAGCCGCGAAACTGCTGAACAAGCAGCTTGAGCGCGGCAAGATCGATGGTCTGAAACTGGCTGGCGTGATCTCCACGATCCACCCAACGCTCGACTACGCCGG
This sequence comes from Escherichia sp. E10V5, assembly GCF_004212315.1. Classification (NCBI taxonomy): domain Bacteria; kingdom Pseudomonadati; phylum Pseudomonadota; class Gammaproteobacteria; order Enterobacterales; family Enterobacteriaceae; genus Escherichia; species Escherichia sp. E10V5. The sequence goes on along the minus strand of NZ_RHJM01000038.1, from coordinate 88,328 downwards.
GTTTGACCGCGTGGATGTTGTGGTAGAAGCGGTTGTCGAAAACCCGAAAGTGAAAAAAGCTGTACTGGCAGAAACCGAGCAGAAAGTACGACCGGATACCGTGCTGGCGTCTAACACTTCAACCATTCCTATCAGCGAACTGGCCAACGCGCTGGAACGCCCGGAAAACTTCTGCGGAATGCACTTCTTTAACCCGGTACACCGGATGCCGTTGGTAGAAATTATTCGCGGCGAGAAAAGCTCCGACGAAACCATCGCGAAAGTCGTCGCATGGGCGAGCAAGATGGGCAAAACGCCGATTGTGGTTAACGACTGCCCCGGCTTCTTTGTTAACCGCGTGTTGTTCCCCTACTTCGCCGGTTTCAGCCAGTTGCTGCGCGACGGCGCGGACTTCCGCAAGATCGACAAAGTGATGGAAAAACAGTTTGGCTGGCCGATGGGTCCGGCATATCTGCTGGATGTTGTGGGGATTGATACCGCCCATCACGCCCAGGTGGTGATGGCTGCAGGTTTCCCGCAGCGGATGCAGAAAGATTATCGCGATGCCATCGACGCGCTGTTTGATGCCAACCGCTTTGGTCAGAAGAACGGCCTCGGTTTCTGGCGTTATAAAGAAGACAGCAAAGGTAAGCCGAAGAAAGAAGAAGAAGACGCCGTTGACGATCTGTTGGCAGAAGTCAGCCAGCCGAAGCGTGATTTTAGCGAGGAAGAGATTATCGCCCGCATGATGATCCCGATGGTCAACGAAGTGGTGCGCTGTCTGGAAGAAGGCATTATCGCCACTCCGGCAGAAGCGGATATGGCGCTGGTCTACGGCCTGGGCTTTCCTCCGTTCCACGGCGGCGCGTTCCGCTGGCTGGACACCCTCGGCAGCGCGAAATACCTCGATATGGCACAGCAATATCAGCACCTCGGCCCGCTGTACGAAGTGCCGGAAGGTCTGCGTAATAAAGCGCGTCATAACGAACCGTACTATCCCTCGGTTGAGCCAGCCCGTCCGGTTGGCGACCTGAAAACGGCTTAAGGAGTCACAATGGAACAGGTTGTCATTGTCGATGCAATTCGCACCCCGATGGGCCGTTCGAAGGGCGGTGCTTTTCGTAACGTACGTGCGGAAGATCTCTCCGCTCATTTAATGCGTAGCTTGCTGGCGCGTAATCCGGCGCTGGAAGCGGCGGCCCTCGACGATATTTACTGGGGCTGTGTGCAGCAGACGCTGGAGCAGGGTTTTAATATCGCCCGTAACGCGGCGCTGTTGGCTGAAGTACCACACTCTGTCCCGGCGGTTACCGTCAACCGTCTGTGTGGTTCATCCATGCAGGCACTGCATGATGCAGCACGAATGATCATGACTGGCGATGCACAGGCATGTCTGGTTGGCGGCGTGGAGCATATGGGCCATGTGCCGATGAGTCACGGCGTCGATTTTCACCCCGGCCTGAGCCGCAATGTCGCCAAAGCGGCGGGCATGATGGGCTTAACGGCAGAAATGCTGGCGCGTATGCACGGTATCAGCCGTGAAATGCAGGATGCCTTTGCCGCGCGGTCACACGCCCGCGCCTGGGCCGCCACGCAGTCGGGCGCATTTAAAAATGAAATCATCCCGACCGGTGGTCACGATGCCGACGGCGTATTGAAGCAGTTTAATTACGACGAAGTGATTCGCCCGGAAACCACCGTGGAAGCCCTCGCCACGCTGCGTCCGGCGTTTGATCCCGTCAGCGGTACGGTAACGGCGGGTACATCTTCTGCGCTTTCCGATGGTGCAGCTGCCATGTTGGTGATGAGTGAAAGCCGCGCCCGTGAATTAGGTCTTAAGCCGCGCGCCCGCGTACGTTCGATGGCGGTCGTCGGTTGTGACCCGTCGATTATGGGTTACGGCCCGGTCCCGGCCTCAAAACTGGCGCTGAAAAAAGCGGGGCTGTCTGCCAGTGATATCGGTGTGTTTGAGATGAACGAAGCCTTTGCCGCGCAGATCCTACCGTGCATTAAAGATCTGGGGCTGATGGAGCAGATCGACGAGAAGATCAACCTCAACGGTGGCGCGATCGCGCTGGGTCATCCGCTGGGCTGTTCAGGTGCTCGTATCAGTACCACGCTGCTGAATCTGATGGAGCGTAAAGATGCCCAGTTTGGTCTGGCGACGATGTGTATCGGTCTGGGTCAGGGTATTGCGACGGTGTTTGAGCGGGTTTAAACACTTGCCGGATGCGGCGTAAACGCCTTATCCGGCCTACGGTTCAGGACTATTTGTAGGCACGATAAGACGCACCAGCGTCGCATCAGGAATTGTTTGCCGGATGCGACATAGATCAAAATGTCACTGTATAAAGTTTTAGTTGCCGTTCTTCCCGCCTGTCAGGGGCGGGTTTTTTATGGCTTAGATAAACGCAAACGCATCGCCAAACAGGCGATCTTCCCGCGCATTACGCTCATTGCAGAACAGGTCACGGGCGATTTTCGCCATCTCAAAGCGGCCAGCGATATAGATATCATGCTCCGCCAGCGTACCGTGATCCTGCAATACCGCCGTTAATACCGTTCCAGTACGTCCACGCCAGCCCGCTTCCGGTTGTTCAACTACCGGCACCACACGCAAACCAGGATGCTTCAGAGAAAGCGCCTCAAGCTCGGACAGATCATAAAGATGTTGCTCTTCACGCCCGCCCCAGTAAATGGTGATATCGCGATTGGGATTACGTGCCAGCGCTGTCAGCAAAATCGAGCGCGCATAAGAGAACCCCGTGCCGCCCGCAATCAGAATCATCGGACGTTCTTCATCATCGCGCAGCCACGCTTCACCGTGGGGAATATCCACCACGATTTGATGATCTTTAAGGATGCGATCCATAACGGCTTTGGCGTAGAGATTGATCTCCGAAGCGCCAATGTGCAGCTCAATGAAACCTTGTTCATTCGGCGTCGAAGCCATTGAAAACGGGCGTTTGTCGCGCTCGTCCATCACCACCATCAAATACTGACCAGCACGAAAAGAAAAGGCCGCGTCTGGCACAATGCGGACACGATATACGGTATCCGTGATAGCTTCTACCGAGGTCACTTTACAGCTTAAGGTTGTCATGCGCTTTCTCTGTCGGATCGATAAATAGGGCAAAACAAACGCGCATCAGGCGCTTTTACCGTTGTTAAAAATAGCCAGTTCATCCCAGATGGCGTCAATATGCGCGACAACATCTGGATCTTTTTTGATGGGACGCCCCCATTCACGCTGGGTTTCCCCTGGCCATTTATTCGTGGCATCCAGCCCCATTTTTGAACCCAGCCCGGAGACGGGCGAGGCAAAATCCAGATAATCAATGGGCGTATTTTCTACCAACACCGTATCCCGCGCAGGGTCCATACGGGTGGTAATTGCCCAAATCACATCGTTCCAGTCGCGTGCGTTAACATCATCATCGCAGACGATCACGAACTTAGTGTACATAAACTGGCGTAAGAATGACCAGACCCCCATCATGACGCGCTTCGCATGTCCGGCGTACTGTTTTTTGATTGTCACTACCGCCAGACGATAAGAACAGCCTTCCGGCGGCAGGTAAAAATCGACAATTTCCGGGAACTGTTTTTGCAGAATCGGCACGAACACTTCGTTCAACGCCACGCCCAGTACCGCGGGTTCATCTGGCGGACGCCCGGTATAGGTGGAATGGTAAATCGCATCTTCACGCTGGGTAATATGCGTCACGGTAAATACCGGGAAGCTATCGACTTCGTTATAGTAACCGGTATGGTCGCCATACGGCCCTTCCGGCGCCGTTTCGCCTTGTTCGATATACCCTTCCAGCACAATCTCCGCACTGGCGGGCACTTCAAGGTCATTGGAGATACACTTCACCACTTCGGTCTTGGTGCCGCGCAGCAATCCGGCAAAGGCGTATTCCGACAATGTATCCGGGACTGGCGTCACTGCACCGAGAATCGTAGCGGGATCGGCACCCAGCGCCACAGAAACCGGGAAACGTTCGCCCGGATGCGCCGCGCACCACTCCTGATAATCCAGTGCGCCGCCGCGATGCGACAGCCAGCGCATAATCAGTTTGTTTTTACCAATCAGCTGCTGGCGATAAATACCCAGATTCTGCCGCTCTTTATGCGGGCCGCGCGTTACGGTCAGCCCCCAGGTAATTAGCGGCGCGGCGTCTTCCGGCCAGCAGGTCATAATGGGAATGCGGTTAAGATCGACGTCATCACCAGAGACGATTTTTTGTTGGCAAGGGGCACCACGCAATCGCTTTGTCGGCATGTTTAACACCTGCTTAAACTGCGGCAGTTTATCAAACAGGTCGCGGAAACCTTTTGGCGGCTCCGGCTCTTTCAGAAACGCCAATAATTTACCGACTTCACGCAGCGCCGAAACATCTTCCTGGCCCATGCCCATCGCCACGCGCTTTGGCGTACCAAACAGGTTGCACAGCACCGGCATCGAATAACCTTTGGGGTTTTCAAACAACAACGCAGGTCCACCGGCACGCAGAGTGCGGTCAGCAATTTCAGTGATTTCCAGATGCGGATCCACCGGGAGCGTGATACGTTTTAGCTCACCCTGCTGTTCAAGCAGCGTCAGGAAGTCGCGTAAATCGTTATATTTCATGGCGTCCATTGTAGCCTCTTAATCTTCGCCCATTATACGGCGTTCATCTTCGCGATGCTGTAAATTTGTTAAATTAGCGTGAACTCTGACGGCATAACGCAAACCGGGGAATATAATTAACTTAGCGTAAAGCTTTTGCTATCCTTGCGCCCCGATTAAACGGATAAGAGTCATTATGCAATCCTGGTATTTACTGTACTGCAAGCGCGGGCAACTTCAACGTGCCCAGGAACACCTCGAAAGACAGGCGGTGAATTGCCTGGCGCCGATGATCACCCTGGAAAAAATCGTGCGAGGCAAACGTACCGCAGTCAGTGAACCATTGTTCCCCAACTACCTGTTTGTGGAATTTGACCCGGAAGTGATTCATACCACAACCATCAGTGCGACCCGCGGCGTAAGCCACTTTGTGCGCTTTGGCGCATCGCCGGCGATAGTCCCATCTGCGGTTATTCATCAACTGTCGGTGTATAAACCGGAAGACATTGTTGATCCTGCGACGCCCTATCCTGGTGATAAGGTGATTATCACCGAAGGCGCTTTCGAAGGTTTTCAGGCCATTTTCACCGAACCCGACGGCGAGGCTCGCTCTATGCTATTGCTTAATCTTATCAATAAAGAGATTAAGCACAGTGTGAAGAACACCGAGTTCCGCAAACTCTAGAACGCAATCCTAAATAACTTTTTGACATTGGCATCCGTGGTGGCAGCCAGCCATGCGGCATCTTCCCCACGCCAGTGTGCAATACGTTGCAAAATATGGGGCAGATAGGCTGGCTCATTACGCCGTGACGATGGCTTCGGCGTGAGATCGCGCGGAAGCAAATACGGTGCGTCTGTCTCGACCAGCAATTTCTCCGCCGGAATAAATGGCAACAGTTCTCGCAGCTCCAGTCCGCGTCGTTCATCGCAAACCCAACCGGTAATGCCGATATAAATCCCTCGCGCCACGCACGCCTGCATCTCTTCGCGTGTGCCGGTAAAACAGTGCAACACCGCACCAGGTAGCTTATCCAGCCACGGTTCCAGCAACGTCATAAACCGCTCGTGGGCATCACGGCAGTGCATAAATACCGGCATGTTTAACTCTGCGGCAATACGTAGCTGGGCAACAAAAGCGCGTTCCTGCTCTTCTGGTGTGGAAAAGTTGCGGTTAAAGTCGAGGCCACACTCACCAATCGCCACCACTTCTGGCTGCGAGGCCAGCGCCACAATCATTTCTTCTGTTGCGTCTTGCCACTGGCTACTGTCATGAGGATGCACGCCCGCCGTTGACCAACAGGACGAATACTGACGCGCCAGCTTTTGCGCCTGCTGGCTTTCGCGCAGGTTAGTGCCGGTGATGAGTAGCCCATTAACTCCCGCAGCAAAAGCGCGCGCTACGACATCATCACGGTCTTTCGCAAATTGCGAACTGGTCAGATTAACGCCGATATCAAACATCCTGCACTCCATATGACAACCGCCCTGACGGGCGGTTGAGTTTATTCTTCAGTTTTTTCGCTTTCTGCTTCAGCGTCGTTTTCTTCTTCCCGGTTTCGGCCTTTACCAACGTAAAAGCGCGAGAAGAAGACGCCAATTTCAAACAGGCAGTACATCGGGATCGCCAGCAGCGTTTGCGAGAAGACATCCGGCGGCGTCAGCAGCATCCCGACGACGAATGCGCCAACCAGCACATACGGACGTTTTTTGCGTAAGTCTTCTGGCGAGGTAATCCCCATCCAGCACAGCAGCACAATCGCCACAGGTACTTCAAAGGAGATACCAAACGCCATAAATAGCGCCATCACGAAGCTCAAATAGCTGGCAATGTCGGTGGACACCTGCACCCCTTCAGGCGCGGTATTGGCAAGGAAACCAAACGCCAGCGGGAAGACCACGAAATAAGCGAACGCCATGCCGATATAAAACAGCAGAGAGCTGGAAACCAGCAGCGGCACCACCAGGCGACGTTCGTGCTTATAGAGTGCAGGAGCGATAAATGCCCACACCTGATAGAGAATCACCGGCGCTGACAGAATCAGCGACACCATAAAGGTCAGCTTGATTGGCGTAAAGAACGGCGAGGCCACATCGGTGGCGATCATCGTTGAACCTTGCGGCAACTGCTTGATCAATGGCGCGGATACCAGGTGATAAATGTCATTGGCGAAATAGACCAGACACAGAAATATCACGATCACCGCGATAATGCAGTTCAGCAGACGCTTACGCAGCTCAATCAGATGCGTGATAAGCGGTTGAGTATCTTCTACAGACATGTTTACGGTTTATCACTCGACGAAGGGGAATGTGCAGCGGTTTTCGGTTCAGCGTCCGCAGCAGGTTTTACCACCGGCTCTGGCGTGGTTTCTGGCTTCTGTTCCGGCGAACTGGCCTGCGTTTGTGCAGCGGCTGGCGTGACGCCTTCATGCGCAGCCTCATTGTCTTTCACCACCGGGTTATGAATGGTGTGCGCTTCATCGCTCGCCTTTTCAGGGTCATTCGCAACGTAGGAACGCTTCATCGACTCCGCGGCCTGGCGCAGTTCATCCATTGACGCTTTCAGTTCGGGCGTCAGGTTGGTGAGACTCGCCTTTTCAACCTTTTTCAGGCTGTCCTGAAACTCCTGGAGTTTTAACTCCTGGGTCAGTTCGTTCTGCACCGTTGTTGCCAGTGAACGCAACGCGCGAATCCAGCCCGCTACCGTTTTTACCGCCACAGGCAGTCGTTGCGGCCCCAGAACTACGAGGCCGATGATGAACACCAATAGCAGTTCGCTAAAACCGATATCAAACACGGATTACACCTGCTCTTTATCGTGGCGCTTTGCGTCTTCTGTTTTAGCCTGTTCCTGATTCGCATCCGCCTGCTTATCGGCGATTGTTTTCGCAGTAAAATCAGCATCCTGACTGGTTTTATCCTGCTTTGGTTCATCATCGCTCATTGCTTTTTTAAAGCCTTTGATCGACGCACCAAGATCGGAACCGATGGAACCGAGCTTTTTGGTGCCAAAAAGCAGTACAACGATGACGGCAATAATCAATAACTGCCAAATACTGATACCACCCATACATGTTCCTCTGTGGTAGATGATGATTAAACAAGGCCGCATTATACGTTACACGGCCCGCCTTGAGCGATGAAAAAATCAGCGTGTTTTGCACCAACCGACAAACCAGGCGATCAGACCGGCCGCCATTAACCAGCCGGGCATCAGCCCCCATTCCGGTCGGCTGACCAACAAGAATGTGCCGCTTAATACTAACGTCGCACCAATCCCCAATAAGTAACGAGATTGTCCCTGACGCACATGATTCGACTGTAACTCGCGCGCAATCTTATCAACACTATGCTGTAAATACTTGCCCTGGCGCAAACTGTCATAAACCAATTCAGGCAGTTCTGGCATTTTTTCAATCCAGAACGGCGCTTTTTCCTTAAATGCTCTCACCAGCGCGGGAATACCGACCTGATCTTTAATCCACGATTCAAGGAAAGGTTTTGCAGTTTTCCATAAATCGAGCTGCGGATAAAGCTGCCGTCCTACTCCTTCGATATAGAGCAAGGTTTTCTGAAGTAACACCAGTTGCGGCTGCACTTCCATATTGAAGCGACGCGCCGTATTAAACAGATTTAACAGCACATGTCCAAACGAAATTTCCGCCAGCGGTTTCTCAAAGATAGGTTCGCAAACGGTACGAATGGCAAATTCGAACTCTTCAACGTTGGTATCTGGCGGTACCCAGCCTGAATCGACATGCAGCTCTGCCACTTTGCGATAGTCGCGGTTAAAGAAGGCGATAAAGTTTTCCGCCAGATAGCGTTTATCTTCCTTGTTTAGCGAGCCGACTATCCCGCAATCAATGCCGATATATTTCGGGTTTTCCGGGTGCTCATAGCTTACGAAGATGTTGCCTGGATGCATATCGGCATGGAAAAAGCTGTCACGGAAAACCTGGGTGAAGAACACCTGCACACCGCGTTCTGCCAGCAATTTCATGTTAGTGCCGTTTTTCTCCAGCGCCGCGACATCAGAAACGGGAATGCCGTAAATGCGCTCCATCACCATCATCCCTTCGCTGCAATAGTCAGGGTAAACTTCCGGGATGTAGAGCATCGGGCTGTCTTCAAAATTGCGTCGTAACTGAATGGCGTTGGCAGATTCCCGCAGCAAATTCAATTCATCAATCAAGGTCTTTTCGTACTCGCGCACCACTTCAGTTGGGCGCAGACGGCGACCATCCGGCAGCAAACGCGGCACCCAGCGAGCCAAGCGGTAGATAAGTTTCAGATCCGCTTTAATCACCGGCAAAATGTCCGGACGGATGACTTTAATTACCACATCTTTGCCATTCGATTTCAATCGCGCGGTATGAACCTGGGCGATAGAGGCCGACGCCAGCGGCTCGATTTCAAAATCGTCAAACCACGCTTCCACCGGCAAACCGCCCATTGCAGCTTCAATCTGTTGCTTCGCCAGTCTGCCATCAAACGGTGCGACTTTGTCCTGCAATAACGCCAGCTGATCGGCAATATGCGGCGGGAAAAGGTCACGACGGGTAGACAACATCTGCCCGAACTTGATCCATACCGGCCCCAATTCTTGCAGCGCCAGTCGTAGTCGCTCACCTAATGGTTTGTCTTTGTGCCGATTCGGCATCCAGAATAATGAGTATCGCCATAACCGCAGCGGCAGGGTGATACGCATTTTAGGGATCAGTTCATCAAGTCCGTAGCTTAAAAAAGTGCGAATGATGAAATACAGGCGCCGTACTTCACCTGGCGTCATTAAACTGCCTCCAGTTTTTCCAGCCGTTTGATTAACGCATCAACGGCACGTTCAACAGCGGCTGTCTCTTCCGCAAACCAGGCCACTTCAAGCGGACCAGGCGCCATACGCCACTCTTCGGTAATGGCTTCTGCCACATAACGTTGCTGGCGTTTAATACCATGATGCAAGAATTTCGCACCGCCGCGCAGGGCTTTGCTGATTCCTTCAGCGGCGATATCACCGGTATAAGGGGCCAGCAGTTCCGCAGGGTCGAACTCTGCCAGATCTGCCAGCGCCACGAAATTCTGTACCACCTGAATATCGCCCTGCACTTCCAGCTCACCGCTACGAATTAGTGCGGCAAGCTGCTGGCGGTCACGAAGTTTCGGCAACACGCTGGCGTAGGCGATAACGGTGCAATCAGCATCGCCAGACCATTCGCCCAGCACATCGACCTGCCGTTCACTAAACACCAGAATTAGCGACGTCGAAAAGCCTTTTACCTCCACGCGCAATACTTTACCCAGCAGGCGCGAGCGGGCTGTTTTCAGCGCGGGTGAGCGATACAGGAAAGTGTTGAGCAGACTTTCAATTCCTGCCGTCACTAAAGGTTTAAAAGGCATAGTCGTACTCCTGTCAGAACTTATAACCACGATGCAGCGCCACAACGCCAGCCGTCAGGTTGTAATAATCGACACTTTCAAATCCGGCATCCTGCATCATGGCTTTCAGCGTATCCTGATCGGGATGCATACGGATGGATTCGGCCAGATAGCGGTAGCTGTCGGCATCGTTCGCCACCAGCGAACCAATACGTGGCAGCACATGGAAGGAGTAAGCGTCATAGGCTTTGCTTAACGGTTCGATAATCGGCTTCGAGAACTCAAGCACCAGCAGGCGGCCGCCCGGTTTCAGCACGCGATACATCGAACGCAGTGCTTTATCTTTGTCGGTAACGTTACGCAGACCAAACGAAATGGTGATGCAATCAAAGGTGTTATCCGGGAACGGCAGCGCCTCTGCGTTCGCCTGAACATACTCAACGTTGCCAATCACACCGATATTGCGCAGTTTCTCACGGCCCATCTTGAGCATGGATTCATTGATATCGGCGAGAACCACTTTGCCCGTTTCACCGACCAGGCGGGAGAATTTCGCCGTCAGATCGCCGGTACCGCCAGCCAGATCCAGTACGGTCTGCCCACGACGCACACCGCTGCAATCGATCGTGAATCGCTTCCACAAACGATGAATACCAAATGACATCAAATCATTCATGACATCATATTTCGATGCCACGGAATGGAAAACGTGAGCGACCATATCCGCTTTTTGTTCCTTCGCGACGGTCTGAAAACCAAAGTGCGTCGTTTCTTGTGACTTATCCACCATCTCAATGCCTGCTCATCAAAAAATTGTTCCAGAAGTGTAACAGATTGGGCGTCGATGCCCTAGATTTCTACCCGGCTTAACTACCCCTAATGGGCTAGCGCGACTGCTGATTATATTCATCATCGCGTTGATAAGCTTCATCATTCGGCTGCCCCGGAACCGACCGCAGTCGATACTCTTCATCCTGGCTCACCGCCTGTTCAGCCAAGTCCGGATTAATCTCGCGTTTAATTTCTACCCCTAAACCGCGAAACGCTTCTGCCTGCGCCAGCACATTTCCGCGACCTGAAGAGAGTTTTTTCATCGCCTGGCGATAGTTATCCTGCGCTTTGTCCAGACTTTGACCAATCGCGGACATATCATCAATAAACAGACGCATCTTGTCGTACAGCTTGCTGGCACGATCGGCGATTTGCTGGGCGTTACGGCTTTGATGCTCATAACGCCACAGGTTGGCGATAGTACGCAACGCCACCAGCAGCGTGGTGGGGCTAACCAGCATGATGTTGTTCTTTAACGCTTCGGTGATCAGCTCTGGCTGGCGATCAAGCGCCAGTAAAAACGCTGGTTCAACGGGAATAAACATCAGCACGTAATCCAGCGTTCGTAGCCCCGGCAGCTGTTGATAATCTTTGCGCCCAAGTAAGCGGATGTGATTACGTACCGAAGCAATATGCTCCTGCAATGCGCTTTCGCGTGTGTAGTCGTCTTCCGCGTTGAAGTAGCGTTCATAGGCGACCAACGTCATTTTGGCATCGATCACCACATCTTTCCCCTGCGGCAGCCGCACGATGACATCCGGCTGCATCCGCGAGCGAGCATCATTTTCGATGCTTACCTGGGTTTCGTATTCATACCCTTCACGCAGTCCGGAAGCCTCCAGCACCCGCGTCAGTACCACTTCGCCCCAGTTCCCCTGGGTTTTGTTATCGCCTTTCAGCGCGCGCGTCAGGTTGATCGCTTCCTGGGCCATTTGCGCGTTGAGTTGCTGTAGATTACGAATTTCGTGGGTCAGGGTATGGCGTTCTTGTGCTTCTTTACCAAAGCTGTCCTGTACCTGTCGGCGAAAACCATCCAGTTGTTCACGCAGCGGCGATAGCAGGTTGTTCAGACTCTGGCGATTTTGTTCATCTACACGGCGATTACTGTGCTCAAAAATACGGTTGGCGAGGTTTTCAAACTGCTCGCTCAAACGCTGCTCGCTGTTAATCATCTGGCGAATTTTATCGTCAGCATGTTGCTGTGCAGCTTCCATCCGCGTGGTCACTTCACGCAGATCTGCCTCCAGCGAGGTGTTAATACTTTGCAGACTACGCACTTCGTTATTGAGCAATTCACACTCTGCACGCCAGTGCTCACTTTGGGTAATTTGTTGTTTTGCCGCACTTAACTCCGCGACCATCTCTTCACGTTCAGCTAATTGCTCGGCTTTTTGCTGCGCATGTTGATAACTGGCAAACAGCCAACCGATGGCCACACTGACCAGCGCAATAATGGCATAAACAATGATTGATAAATCCACAAAGCCTCCTGACGCAACAACTTACCCGCACAAAATAGAATTGTGCTGTACAAACGTCCAGTTTGAAAGAAGTTTCCTGCGAGGCGCTACGCAAAACGATCGTTTATTTTGCTTATTTTATCCCACAATATGAGACTAAGTTTATATTGTGGGACACATCACCTTTTCCCCACTTTATTCTGTGAAACACTCGGCAATATCATCAGGAGACATCTATGGCAGAAACCTCTTCAACCACCGCTGGCGCACAAACGTTATTACGCGGACTGGCTGTTATTAATGCTGTTTATAACGGTTGCCATGACCTGAAAAGCATCGGCGAGTTCATCGGCACGACGCGGAGTACAACCCATCGTTTAGTCTCTGTTTTGGTGGAGCAACGCTATCTGCGCCATGTCCCAACTCAGGGCTACCAACTGGGCGCCAAACTGATCGAACTCGGCGCCAGAGCGCTGGAAAGCACTTCATTGTATGAAGTTGCACAGCCCGTTTTGCAACGTCTGGCCCGTTACACCCTGGACACCGTGCATCTGGGGATCGTTGAAGGCGACGAAGTGCTGTATCTGGAGAAGATCAACAGTCAGCGCGGGCTGGAAATGCGCTCACGCCCAGGCCATCGCATGCCACTGGCAATCACCGGCATCGGCAAGGCGTTGATCCTCAACCGAACAGAAGAAGAGTGGCGCACACTATTTTTGACTTGTGGTGATGAAACAAAACTGGGCGCATTTATACAAAACATGCGCCGTTATGCCGCCAGTGGTTTTGCTTTTGATCTGGAAGAGAACGAGCCCACTATCCGTTGCGTTGCAGCGCCGATTTACAACGCCCGGAATGAAGTTGTGGCGGCCATTTCTGTCGCCAGCACCACCACGTATATGTCGCTGGCGCGCCTGGAAGAACTGGCACCTTACGTCAAATCCTGTGCAGAAGAGATATCCGCTGAACTGGGCTGGGGTAAGCACGTCCGCAAAGATAATTAAACCATGATTAAAGGAAACGGCTAATGTCGGGAAATACCTCATTTATTGCCCTGGACTGGGGAACGTCATCGCTTCGGGCATGGCGTTTTGGTGACTCACCTGATCCACAAGAAAAACGTGAATTCCCCTGGGGAATCATGAAATTACCCTCCCAGGCAGCAACACGTGAGGACGCTTTCCACGATACATTTTTGCGTGTCTGTGGCGACTGGCTGGCACAATCCCCCTGCCCGGTTCTGGCTTGTGGCATGATCGGCAGTGCGCAAGGGTGGCAACCAGCAGCTTATTTACCTTGCCCGGTCACTCTCGATGGACTGGCGAAGCAACTGACGCCGGTTATCCACCAGCAGCAGACAATGCTGCACATCATTCCCGGCGTGATTAAAGAAGGTGAAATGCCCGAAGTAATGCGTGGCGAAGAGACACAAATCTTCGGTGCCATCACAATGGAACCTGCTCTGCAAGACGCAATCCGTAAGGGGGTGCCGGTGCTGATTGGCTTACCTGGCACTCATGCGAAATGGGCGGTGGTTGAAAATAACACCATTACCGATTTCCGAACCTTTATGACGGGCGAATTATTTGATGTTTTATCCCGCCATTCGATTCTTGGCGCCACCATGCATTCGGGAGATGAGCCGCACTGGGATGCCTTTGCCCAAGGACTGACAGCGGCACTGGAGCATCATCAGACCGGATTATTATCGACGCTGTTTTCGACCCGTTCGCGCTTGCTGACCGATAATCTTACGCCGTCCTCACAGGGAGATTATCTTTCTGGATTACTGATAGGCCATGAATTATGTGGTCTGGCATCCAGCTTGCTGCGTGATTTACCCGCCACAACGCCGATCGCCTTAATCGGTAGCGCCACCCTGAACAGCCGCTATTCACGGGCGTTCAGCCACGTTTTTCCCGACAGACAGCTTCACGCCATTCCTAATGCCACTGAACAGGGATTATGGCGAATCGCCCACGCTGCCGGGCTACTCTCCACCAACGCCAGGGAATGTACTCATGCCATTTAATACGCTTTTGCAAAAAACCGGGTTAGTCGCCATTTTACGCGGCGTGAAACCGGATGAGATTGTCGCCATCGGTGAAAAGCTGTACGCCGCCGGATTCCGCCTGATTGAGATTCCCATGAACTCGCCGGAGCCGTTGCAAAGTATCAGTCTACTGCGCGACGCCCTGCCTAAGGACTGCCTGGTCGGAGCCGGAACTGTGCTTTCAGTAGAGCAGGTGGTCGCGGTTAAAGAGGCTGGAGGCCAGATTATCGTGATGCCGCATTGCGATACTGCGGTGATCCGTCGCGCCCGTGCGCTGGGTATGTATTGCGCGCCTGGCGTCGCTACGCCCACTGAAGCCTTTGCTGCCATTGAACACGGCGCCAATGCCATCAAGCTGTTCCCGGCCGAACAAATTACGCCAGAAGTCACCAAAGCCTGGCGTGCGGTTATTCCGCAATCCGTTCCGATGTTACCGGTTGGCGGTATCACACCGGAAACCATGGCGCGTTATCTGAGCCACGGCGCAAACGGTTTTGGCCTCGGTTCTGCGCTATATCGCCCCGGCATGACGCCAGAGCAGGTCTATGAAAATGCAGTACTGTTTATGAACGCATGGAACAATTTAAATAATAACTAACTGATAAATAAGGATATAAAACCAATGATAAAACATCTTACCTTACCGAAAAAAATGGCTGCGATGGTACTTCTTGCAGGCGCTGCCCTCAGCACTGCACCCGTACAGGCGGCTTCCTACCCAACCAAACAGATCGAGTTAGTCGTACCCTACGCTGCCGGAGGCGGTACGGATCTGGTTGCCCGAACCTTTGCTGATGCCGCCAAAAACCATTTACCCGTCAGCATCGGGGTTATCAATAAACCTGGCGGTGGCGGCGCTATTGGCCTGAGCGAAATCGCCGCTGCCCGCCCTAACGGTTACAAAATCGGTTTAGGCACGGTTGAACTGACCACCCTTCCCGGCCTCGGAATGGTGCGTTTTAAAACCAGCGACTTCAAACCCATCGCCCGTCTGAATGCGGATCCGGCGGCTATCACCGTCCGTGCCGATGCGCCGTGGAATAGCTATGACGAATTTATGACTTACGCCAAAGCGAATCCCGGAAAAGTACGCATTGGTAACTCAGGCACCGGGGCTATCTGGCATCTGGCGGCGGCTGCTCTGGAAGACAAAACGGGCGCGAAGTTCTCTCATGTCCCTTATGACGGCGCAGCCCCTGCCATTACAGGTCTGTTAGGCGGGCACATTGAAGCGGTTTCTGTAAGCCCAGGTGAAGTTATCAACCATGTGAAAGGTGGCAAGCTGAAGACACTGGTGGTGATGGCGGATGAGCGTGTGAAAGCCATGCCTGACGTACCGACGTTAAAAGAGAAAGGCGTTGATCTCTCTATCGGCACCTGGCGCGGTCTGATTGTGTCGCAAAAAACGCCGCAGGATGTGGTGGATGTTCTGGCGAAGGCAGCAAAAGAGACGGCTGAAGAGCCTGTATTTCAGGATGCTCTGCAAAAGTTGAATCTCAACTATGCATGGCTTGATGGCGCCAGCTTCCAGACACAAATCAGCGAGCAGGAACAGTATTTTGACGAGCTGCTAACTCGCCTGGGCCTGAAAAAATAATCCCGAGGTACGGTCGATGAACACAAAACAGTCTGTTGCTCAACTCGCCGTACCGCACCGCAAGCGCCTTTCATCCACCGTGGTGGTGGCGCTGTTGCTTTGCGTAGTTGCTGGCACAGTGATGATTAATGCCGCTGATTTTCCAGCAACTGCCATTGAAACGGATCCCGGTGCAAGTGCCTTCCCTACCTTCTATGCCTGCGCCCTGATTGTGCTCGCTGTCTTGCTGGTGATACGTGATCTTTTGCTGGCAAAACCAGAATCTTGCGCCAACGCACAGGAAAAACCGGCATTCAGGAAAACGGCAACGGGAATTGCGGCAACCGCGTTTTATATTGTGGCGATGAGCTACTGCGGTTATCTCATTACTACTCCTGTTTTCCTCATCGTCATTATGACGTTGATGGGCTACAGGCGATGGGTACTCACACCGGGTATTGCGCTGTTGTTAACGGCAATCCTCTGGTTGCTGTTCGTCGAAGCGTTACAGGTGCCATTGCCTGTCGGCACATTTTTCGAATAACAGGGGCCAGCAATGTTTGAAAGTGAACTTTTAACTCAGGGTTTTTCGACATTACTCAGTAATCCTCAGGCGCTGCTGTTTGCCACGTTTGGGGTGATGCTGGGTATTGTGATTGGCGCCCTGCCCGGTTTAACAGCGACCATGGGGGTGGCGATTTTACTGCCTTTCACCTACGGCATGGAGCCTGTTTCTGGCTTGTTGATGATTTGCGGCGTCTTTTTTGGCGGCGTCTATGGCGGTTCTATCACCGCAATTTTGCTCAAAATTCCAGGCACACCCGCAGCCGCAGCCACCGCAATTGACGGTTATGAGCTGACGAAGCAGGGAAAAGCCGGGCTGGCGTTGAGTGCCGCCACGTTCTCTTCCTTTAGCGGCGGAACAATCAGCATTATTGTGCTGATGTTTCTCTCTCCGGTACTTGCCAGTTGGGCGTTGAAGTTTAGTGCTTCAGAGTCCTTCGCCCTGGCAACCTTCGGGCTGAGTATTATTGCCAGTATTTCCGGCGAGTCGTTGATTAAAGGACTGATTGCCGGAGTTGGCGGATTGCTGATCGCAACGATAGGCCTTGATCCAATGGGCGGTTTTCCACGGTTTACAGGTGGATTTGTGGAGCTGATGAATGTGCCATTTATCCCGGTGATGATTGGTTTATTTGCTGCTTCAGAGGCATTCCGCTCTATGGAGCAAAACCAGCAAATTCGTCAGGGGGCGAAGGTGGCTATCGGCAGTCTGTTACTGCCCTGGCAAACGCTACGTCGCATCGCATTAACCATTTTGCGCTCATCAGGATTAGGGGTTTTTATCGGCATGATCCCCGGTGCGGGGGCGGATATTGCAGCTTTTGTTGCCTATAACGAAACTCGTCGTTTCAGTAAGACACCAGAAAACTTTGGTAAGGGTGAAATTAAAGCTGTGGCGTCCAGTGAGGCAGGCGCGAATGGCTGCACCGGTGGCGCCTTGTTACCTATGCTGACGCTGGGGATCCCTGGCGATGCGGTAACCGCCATCATGCTGGGCGCGTTAACGTTACAAGGGATGCAGCCAGGCCCACTGATGTTTACCGACCACGGCGATATGGTTTATACGCTGTTTGTCGGCATGATCTTCTGTTACTTCATGCTGCTAGTGCTTGGGCTGCTCTCTTTGAAAGTCATCGGCAACGTGGTGAAAATCCCCGGCAATATTCTCACGCCGATGATCCTCGCGCTTTGTGTTGTTGGGACTTATGCGCTGAACAATAGCCTGTTTGATGTCGGCATTATGCTGATTGCGGGCGTAGTGGGCTATTTCATGCAGAAAGAGGGATATCCGGCGTCGCCAGTGGTCCTGGCATTGATTATGGGGCCAATGGCAGAAAGTAATTTTCGCCGGGCGCTGTCGCTTTCGGGTGGGTCACTCGACTTTCTGTATACCCGACCGATCACCCTGGCATTGCTGACTCTGGCAGCCTTTACGCTACTGACACCAATAATCCGCAAAATTATGCGCTTACGGCGTCAGTAACAGATATCGCTCTCCGAAGTTGGGGAGTATGAGACTGATGACAAACGCTAAATTGCCTGATGCGCTGCGCTTATCAGGCCTACCACAGAAATGCAATATATTGAATTTGCATGCTTTTGTAGGCCAGGTAAGGCGTTCACGCCGCATCCGGCATGAACAAAGCACACGTTAACAACAATCAGAATGCTCCCCTAAGCCAGGGAGCATTTTTTTATTTCAGCAGACGACGCGCCGCTTCCACTACGATTTTCACCGCATGGCTTTCGGTTTGTTTCATCGTCTCGGCGTTCGGGATCTCTTGCTGGGTACGGTTAACGATAACGCCCGCCACCATACCGGCGCGCAGGCCCTGGCTTGCACACATGGTCAGCAGAGTTGCAGATTCCATTTCATAGTTCATCACGCCCATCGCCTGCCACTCTTCCATAGAACCTTTAAAGTGACGGACTACGCGACCAGAGTAAGTATCGTAACGCTCCTGGCCCGGGTAGAAGGTGTCAGAAGAAGCCGTCACGCCTACGTGAGTGGTGGCACCAATTGATTTCGCGGCTTCTACCAGTGCAGTCGTACATTCGAAATCAGCGACAGCCGGGAACTCCAGCGGAGCGAAGTGCAGGCTCGCGCCATCCAGACGAACAGACGCCGTGGTAACCAGGACATCACCAACATTAATATGCGGCTGAATAGCCCCCGTCGTACCGATACGCAGGAAAGTGCGAATGCCCAGCTGTGCCAGCTCTTCAACAGCAATAGAAGTAGACGGACCGCCGATACCGGTAGAGCAGACAATAACAGGTTTACCATCCAGCTCTGCGCGCCAGGTGGTGAATTCGCGGTGAGATGCCAGCTTAACCGGCTTATCCATCAGCGCGGCGATCTTTTCCACACGATCCGGGTCGCCAGGGACGATGGCAAGCGTAGCCCCTTGTAAATCGTTTTTAGTGAGGCCGAGATGAAAAACATCAGACTTGGACATATACAACTCCTCTGTGAATCGGTTTAGTCAGAAGAAGCAAAAAGACACTTTACCGAAGGATTTAACATTTTTTCGTGACACCCATCACCATGACGCAAATGTGTTGCATGCATTTACCTGATAAAAGTGATTTAAATCACATAAATAACTCTTTACCGTGTGTTGTTGCATAAAAGATGAGCCGATTCAGGCAATGTGATTTGTTGCATGCTGACTATAGTTAACATTGCGCAAAATTTTTATAAGGGTACGGAGAATACCATGGCAACAACACAACAATCTGGATTTGCACCTGCTGCATCGCCCCTCGCCTCGACCATCGTTCAGACCCCGGAAGATGCGATTGTGGCAGGGTTCACCTCTATCCCTTCACAAGGGGATAACATGCCTGCTTACCATGCTCGCCCAAAGCAGAGCGATGGCCCACTGCCAGTGGTCATTGTAGTGCAAGAAATTTTTGGCGTGCATGAACATATCCGCGATATTTGTCGCCGTCTGGCGCTGGAGGGGTATCTGGCTATCGCACCAGAACTCTATTTCCGCGAAGGCGATCCGAATGATTTCGCCGATATCCCAACGCTGCTAAGTGGTCTGGTGGCAAAAGTACCTGACTCACAGGTATTGGCCGATCTCGATCATGTCGCCAGTTGGGCGTCACGCAACGGCGGCGATGTCCATCGTTTAATGATCACCGGATTTTGCTGGGGCGGACGCATCACCTGGCTGTATGCCGCGCATAATCCACAGTTAAAAGCCGCAGTGGCGTGGTACGGCAAACTGACGGGCGATAAGTCACTGAATTCACCGAAACAACCTGTTGATATCGCAACCGATCTTAACGCTCCTGTTCTCGGCTTATATGGCGGCCAGGATAACAGCATTCCGCAGGAGAGCGTGGAAACGATGCGCCAGGCGCTGCGGGCAGCAAACGCGAAAGCAGAGATTATCGTTTACCCGGATGCAGGACATGCATTCAACGCCGATTATCGTCCGAGCTATCATGCCGAATCTGCAAAAGACGGCTGGCAGCGAATGCTGGAGTGGTTCAGGCAGTATGGTGGCAAGAAGTCGCTGTAATGAGAAAAGACCGGGTGGTATTACCACCCGGTTTGGATTTACCCCCGACGCAAATTCTGCGCCGCCTGCACCATGTTCGCCAGCGCGGCGCGGGTTTCTGGCCAGCCACGCGTTTTCAGGCCGCAGTCCGGGTTGACCCACAGACGCTCTGCCGGAATGCGTTTTGCCGCTTTCTTCAGCAAGGCTTCAATCCATTCCACACTCGGTACGTTTGGCGAGTGAATGTCATAGACGCCCGGGCCAATTTCATTCGGATAATCAAACTCTTCAAATGACTCCAGCAACTCCATGTCGGAACGCGAGGTTTCGATGGTGATGACGTCTGCGTCCAGCGCCGCAATCGAATCCATGATGTCGTTGAACTCGCAATAACACATGTGAGTGTGGATTTGCGTTTCATCTTTCGCTACGGCGGCGTTGATACGGAAGGCCTCTACGCCCCACTGGAGATAAGCATCCCAGTCGCTGCGGCGCAGCGGTAAACCTTCGCGCAGTGCCGGTTCGTCAATCTGGATGATACCAATCCCTGCCGCTTCCAGGTCCGCCACTTCATCACGCAGCGCCAGCGCAATTTGTTTGGCGATGGTTTCACGGCTGACATCTTCACGCGGGAACGACCAGCAGAGAATCGTCACCGGGCCAGTCAGCATCCCTTTCACCGGTTTATCAGTCAGCGATTGCGCGAACGATGCCCACTCCACGGTAATCGGTGCCGGGCGGCTAACGTCACCAATAACAATCGGTGGCTTCACGCAGCGGGAACCGTAGCTCTGTACCCAACCGTTTTGCGTAAAGACAAAACCGTCGAGATGCTCACCAAAGTATTCCACCATGTCGTTACGCTCGGCCTCGCCATGTACCAGCACATCCAGTCCCAAACGTTCCTGCTCAACAATGGCCTGCTTGATATGTTCCGCAATGCCCGTGCGGTAGTTATTGGCGTCAAGATTGCCCTTTTTGAAATCCAGACGCAGGGTACGAATTTCCGTGGTTTGCGGGAAGGAACCAATCGTGGTGGTCGGCCACGCGGGCAGTTTAAAACGCGCACGCTGGGCTTCGGCACGCACTTCATAGACATTCGCACGCTGACTGTCCTGGGCGGTGATCGCCGCCAGACGTTTTTCTACCGCCGGATTATGTACACGGGTAGAGTGGCGGCGCGCCTGAATCGGGGCGCTCCACTCTGCCAGAGCTGCCGTGTCACTACTGTTCAGCGCATCGCGCAGCAGCGCCAGTTCATGGCATTTTTGCAGGGCGAAGGCAAACCAGCTTTTCACTTCTGCATCAAGACGCGTTTCCACGCTCAGGTCGATGGGGCTGTGCAGCAGTGAGCAGGAAGATGCCACCCACAAATCACGTTTGCCGACAATGTCCTTAATTTGCGCATATTTCTCGGTAAGATCGGCGCGCCAGACGTTACGACCATTGATCAGACCAGCAGACAGCAGCCAGTCAGAAGGCAAACGCTTGTGCAGTTCAACAACGTCATCTTTGCCATGCACGAGGTCAACATGCAGCCCCTGAACAGGCAGCGCAGTAATCGTGTTGAGGTTTGGTGTGACGCCTTCAAAATAGGTAGTCAGCAGCAGTTTCACCTGCCCCTGGAGCGCGTCGTAAGCGGGTTTGTATGCGTCCAGCCACGCCTGCGGCAGTTCCAGTACTAGCGCGGGTTCGTCGATCTGTACCCACTCAATGCCGCGTTTTGCCAGTTCTGCCAGCACTTGCTGATAAACCGGCAGAATGTCGTTCAGCAGGCTCAGTCGGTCAAATTGCTCACCTTTCACTTTACCCAGCCACAGGTAGGTAATCGGCCCCAGCAGCACAGGTTTCACCTTGTGGCCCAGCGCCAGCGCCTCGTCCACTTCCTCCTGCAGCTGCGTCCAGGTCAGTTTGAACTGTTGGCCTTTAACGAACTCCGGCACCATGTAGTGATAGTTGGTGTTAAACCATTTGGTCATTTCCGCCGCTGCCGCAGGTTCGCCAGTCGGTGCACGTCCACGACCAATACGGAACAGGGTGTCGATATCTACCGAACCATCTTTGTTCTGGTGACGCGCCGGAACATTACCCAGCAGCAGGCTGGTGGTCAGAACATGATCGTACCAGGCAAAATCGCCCACCGGCAGCAGGTCGATACCCGCTTGCTTTTGTTGATCCCAGTGACGAGCACGCAATTCACGCCCTACTGCCAGCAGTTCTTCACGCGTGGAGTTCCCCGCCCAATAACTTTCTTGCGCTTTTTTCAGCTCGCGACGCAGGCCAACGCGAGGAAAACCGAGGGTGTGATTAAGAATTGTCATTATATGCCCCTTGTGGAATTTTTAGTATTTAGACGTCCAGATGTTTACACATCCATATTTGCCAGTTACTGTATATTCCTCAAGCGCAAATTATTCATGCCGAAGTGAAGGACTTTCATGATCGAAGTAAAACACCTGAAAACGCTACAAGCGTTGCGGAACTGCGGCTCGCTCGCAGCCGCTGCGGCGACGTTGCATCAGACGCAATCCGCCCTGTCTCACCAGTTTAGCGATCTGGAACAACGTCTTGGCTTCCGGCTATTTGTGCGTAAAAGCCAGCCGCTTCGCTTTACACCGCAAGGAGAAATCCTGCTACAACTGGCAAATCAGGTGCTGCCGCAAATTAGCCAGGCACTGCAAGCCTGCAATGAACCGCAGCAGACGCGCCTGCGCATTGCCATAGAGTGCCATAGCTGTATTCAGTGGCTGACGCCCGCATTAGAAAATTTCCATAAGAACTGGCCGCAGGTGGAGATGGATTTTAAATCGGGCGTAACGTTTGATCCGCAGCCTGCGTTGCAACAGGGCGAGCTGGATCTGGTGATGACGTCCGATATTCTGCCGCGCAGTGGCCTGCATTATTCGCCGATGTTCGACTATGAAGTGCGTCTGGTGTTAGCACCTGACCATCCACTGGCGGCAAAAACGCGTATTACACCGGAAGATCTCGCCAGCGAAACGCTGTTGATTTATCCGGTGCAGCGTAGCCGACTGGATGTCTGGCGCCATTTTCTTCAGCCAGCAGGCGTCAGCCCGTCACTGAAAAGCGTCGATAACACCTTATTGTTGATTCAGATGGTTGCCGCACGGATGGGTATTGCCGCACTACCGCATTGGGTAGTGGAGAGTTTTGAACGCCAGGGCCTGGTGGTCACCAAAACCCTGGGCGAAGGCTTGTGGAGCCGACTGTACGCCGCCGTGCGCGATGGCGAGCAGCGTCAGCCGATTACAGAAGCGTTTATTCGTTCAGCGCGCAATCACGCCTGCGATCATCTGCCGTTTGTGAAGAGCGCGGAGCGACCCACTTACGATGCACCCACAGTGAGGCCAGGATCACCAGCGCGCCTGTAATAAACGTTGGCCAGTGCGGCTGTTGGTGCCAGATAGCCAGGTTTACCAGCAGCCCTGCCGGAACGTGCATATTATTCATAATGCCCAGCGTTCCGGCGTCCACCTGCGTCGCGCCGTAGTTCCACATAAAGTAGCCAATTCCGGAAGCCACCACGCCAAGAAACACCAGAATGCCCCATTGCAGCGTGGTTTGCGGCATTTTCTGCGCATTTCCCAGCAAGAACCATGCAATCACTGCCACCAGGAACGCGCCAAGATAGAACCACGCAAAGGCGTTATGCTGCGGCATCGGGCGAGTTTCCATCAGGCGTTTATAGCCCACCATACCAATGGCAAAAGTGATATTGGAGAGTTGTACCAGCAGCAGGCCCGTCCAGAAATGGTCGGTGACCTGATCGTAGCGAATAATTCCGGCGCCAATCACCGCCAGCAAGGCGCTAAAGGCATAGCCCCAGCGCAGGCGGCGCTTGCTCATGATGTCATAAATCAGCGTGATGTAGAGCGGCGTCAGCACGGTGAACAGCAACAGTTCGGAGACCGTCAGGTAGAGATAAGCACGGAAACTCAGCATATACATCACGCCAAGCTGCATCGCGCCCACCAGCATATACAGGCCGACCGTTTTCAGGCTATTGCCACGGGTACGCAGAAACGGCAGAAAAACGAGTGCCGCCAGGCCAACGCGCACCAGCACCGCAAAATAGCTATCGACGTGGCCCGCAAGGTACTCGCCATAAAAGCTAAAGGAGAAGGCCCACAGAATCGTGGTGATGATAAGTAGCGCCACAATGGAAAACTCTTTGATTAACGAGTATCCATTGTAGCGAAGTATCAGGTTGACAACTGACCAAATAAAGAACGATTACGATAAATAGAGCTTACGCAGATAATGCGGCACTGCGTCTTCGGCGTTAGTACCAATCACTTCCAGCTCTGGATGCAGGTCTTTCAGCCGTTGGTGTGCGCTGCCCATAATGCAGCCCTTACCCGCCATCGACAGCATTTCGGCATCGTTCATTCCATCGCCAAAGGCAATACAATCTTGCAGGCTGTAGCCCAGTTTCTTCGCTACCGCTTCCAGGGCATGGCCTTTTGAAACGCCGCCAGCCATGACTTCCAGGCAGGTTAAGGTAGAGAAACTGACATTGACGCGATCGCCCCAGCGAGCGTTAATCGCTTGCTCCAGTGGCAGAAGTTTTTCATGGGAATCACTGGTGAAGAACACTTTGCTGACACCTTCTGGTTCCAGCAACCCCGGCTCATATAGCGCATATTTGAATACCGCTTCTTTAAAAAAGCGCATCTCTTCCGGGCGGTGGCGATTCATAAACCATTCGTCGTCGCGATAAACGTTAGTAATGATGTCCGGATTGTCGTTGACTACGCCAAACAGGTCACTGGCAATGTCGCGATCCAGGTTATGAGCAAAAACCAGATTGCCATCCAGATCGTGAACGCGCGCGCCATTGGAGGTAATCATGTAAGACTTAATCTCCAGATTATCGCGAATTTGCCCCACATCAACGTGGTGGCGACCAGTCGCAAACACAAAGTTGATGCCGCGCGCGGTGAGCAGCTTCAGAGTTTCTTTGGCGTAAGGGGATAACGTATGGTCGGGAGAAAGTAACGTGCCATCTAAATCAGACGCAACAACCTGGTACATAAGAAATTTAAACCTCTGTAGAGCGGTTTCCGCTGGGTGAGTTATGCCTGTTGAAAAAATCAACGATGGCGTGGAGCGCGACTGAGCGCATTGCGTCCTTTTCAAAAAGGATCTCGTGGTACGCACCTTTAATTACCAACGGTCGACCTCCTTCTACAGGGTGGCCCGCGGCGGCGCGAAGTTCACAAAAACGGTCGTGCATGCGGTTATCCACCACGCGCTCTTCTTCAGCCTGCAAAAGCAGCGTTGGCGTGGCGTCATCACCTGCTCCGGCTAACACCTGTTCTCCGGCCAGAATACTTTCGCGTACCCAATGGTATGTCGGCCCGCCGACACGAATCGTTGGGTCATCAGCATAGAAGCGTAGATTGCGCCGATATCGCTGCCTGCTGTGGGTAAGCACGTTGATGGTAAACGGCAAGGCGCGCCAGCGCCCGGTGCCTATCGCATAGCCATCGCGAAAACGTGGGTGCGCTTCGGCCCAGTTTAGGATCTGCCGCGCCATAAATGACGGCATGCGAATCACAATGCCGAACATTGGCGCGGTCAGTGCAATGGCATCGCACACGCCAGGATGGCGTTGCAGGAACAGAGTGGAGATTGCGCCGCCCATCGAGTGGGCCAGTATATAGCGTTTACGCCACGGACCTGGCTGGACCTCTTGTTGCCAGAACGCCGCCAAATCATCAACATAATCATCAAAGCGATTAACATGGCCGAGATGTGGATCGGCTAACAGACGACCAGAACGCCCTTGCCCGCGATGGTCGATGATTAATACGTCAAACCCCAGTTGAAACAGGTCATAAGCCAGTTCCGCATATTTTACGTAGCTCTCAATGCGCCCTGGACAGATGACGACCACCCGGTCATGGTGCTGCGCGCGAAAACGGACAAAGCGCACCGGAATGTCATCCACACCAGTAAACTCTGCTTCATCACGCTGACGCCAGAAATCAGTCAGCGGTCCCATGGTAAAAGCAGCAAACGCTTTTTCTCTTGTTTCCCAGTCTTTTTGCTGCTGAAACATCGGGTAATCAGCCTCTTAAACCACGTAAAATCGTTTTTTTAAGCGTGCCTGACACAACGCTGCGACAGTAGCGTATTGTGGCACAAAAATAGACACACCGGGAGTTCATCATGACTTTAGAATGGTGGTTTGCCTACCTGCTGACATCGATCATTTTAAGCCTGTCGCCAGGCTCTGGCGCAATCAATACCATGACCACTTCCCTTAACCACGGTTATCGTGGTGCAGTGGCGTCTATTGCTGGTTTACAAACCGGGCTGGCGATTCATATTGTGCTGGTTGGCGTGGGATTGGGGACGCTATTTTCCCGCTCAGTGATTGCGTTTGAAGTGTTGAAGTGGGCGGGAGCGGCTTACCTGATTTGGCTGGGGATCCAGCAGTGGCGCACCGCTGGTGCAATTGACCTTAAATCGCTGACCCCGACCCAATCACGGCGTCATCTGTACCAACGGGCCGTGTTTGTGAATCTCACCAATCCCAAAAGTATTGTGTTTCTGGCAGCGCTATTTCCGCAATTCATCATGCCGCAGCAGCCGCAAGTTATGCAGTATATCGTGCTCGGTGTCACCACCATTGTGGTCGATATTATTGTGATGATCGGTTACGCCACCCTCGCCCAACGGATCGCGTTATGGATAAAAGGGCCGAAACAAATGAAGGCATTGAATAAGATTTTCGGCTCGCTGTTTATGCTGGTGGGAGCGCTGTTGGCATCGGCGAGACACGCTTGAAAAATAATGTCGGATGCGGCGTAAACGCCTTATCCGACTTACTCTGATGACGCGTCTGGCATCAACGCGAAATAATCAAATGAATGCCAAATCCGGCAAATAATGCCCCGGCAAAACCATCAATCCACTTCGCCAGACGTTGATAACCACGGCGCATTTGCGGCAGGGCAAACAGGCTGGCAACGACGGTAAACCATGCCAGCGTTTCGACAATAATCAGCGCGAAAATGCCCCAGCGTTCGGTGGTGCCGACGTTATCGCCGACAAACAATGAGAATACCGAGCCAAAGTAGATAATCGCTTTCGGATTAGCGAGATTGGTCAGCAAACCTTTCAGGAAACTGCGCCCGCTTTTCGCCAGTTCTACCTGTGGCGCAGGTGCAGAAACAACCTCTTTTTTCAGTGCACTACGCAGCATCTGATAACCCATCCAGCAGAGATACAGGCCACCACCTACCATAATCAGCGTATGCAGCCAGGCCATTTTTTCGATAATCAGATGCAGGCCAAGCAGCGCAATCCCAGCCCAAACCATTACGCCGCAGGTAATGCCCAGCACACCCATCATCGCTTCTTTACGGGAACGACTAACGGCGGTCTGAGAGACAAAAAAGAAATCGGGACCGGGGCTCATAAGCGCCACGATGTGCACCATGGCAACGGTGAGGAATAACATCAACATACAATTGACTCGCGGGGAAAACGTTTACGGAATCTTCATCCTGGCACTTTTTTATGCCGCTGACTACTCTTCGTCGTCGCCGTCAACATGCGCGCGGATAAGCGTCATAAACGGTTTACCAAAGCGTTCCAGCTTGCGCATCCCAACGCCGTTAACGCTGAGCATTTCGCTGGCGGTGATCGGCATCTGTTCCGCCATCTCAATTAAGGTTGCGTCGTTAAACACCACGTACGGCGGGACATTGCTTTCATCGGCAATCGATTTACGCAGTTTGCGTAATTTAGCGAACAGTTTACGGTCATAGTTGCCGCCGAACGATTTCTGCATCGCTTTCGGTTTGAGCGCCACAATACGCGGCACGGCAAGTTGCAAAGAGGATTCGCCGCGCAGTACCGGGCGCGCGGCTTCTGTCAGCTGTAACGCGGAGTGCTGGGCAATATTTTGCGTCACCAGGCCGAGGTGAATCAGCTGGCGGATCACGCTTACCCAGTGTTCATGACTTTTATCGCGGCCCATGCCGTAGACTTTCAGTTTGTCATGACCATAGTCGCGGATACGCTGGTTATTGGCGCCGCGAATCACTTCCACCACATAGCCCATCCCAAACCGCTGATTTACGCGACCAATAGTGGAAAGGGCAATCTGCGCATCGGTTGAACCATCGTATTGTTTGGGGGGATCGAGGCAGATATCGCAGTTCCCGCACGGCTCCTGACGACCTTCGCCAAAATAGTTCAGCAACACCAGACGGCGGCAGGTTTGCGCTTCGGCAAATGCGCCCATCGCATTGAGTTTGTGGCGCTCGATATCCTGCAATTGCCCCTGCGGTTTCTCTTCCAGGCAACGGCGCAGCCACGCCATATCAGCCGGATCGTAAAACAGCATCGCTTCCGCGGGCAGGCCATCACGCCCGGCGCGACCGGTTTCCTGATAATAGGATTCGATATTGCGCGGAATATCAAAATGCACCACGAAGCGGACGTTCGGCTTGTTGATGCCCATGCCGAACGCCACGGTCGCCACCACAATTTGCAGGTCATCGCGCTGGAATTTCTCCTGCACATCGGCGCGAACATCGTTTTCCAGGCCGGCATGATACGCCGCCGCGCTAATTCCTTTACTTTGCAGACGCGCGGCTGTGTCTTCTACTTTCGCCCGGCTGTTGCAGTAGATAATGCCCGACTTACCGCGCTGTTCTTGCACGTAACGCATCAACTGATCGAGCGGTTTGAACTTCTCCATCAGCATGTAGCGAATATTCGGACGATCAAAACTGCTGATTTGAATCAGCGGATCGTTCAGCCCCAGCAGGCGCACGATATCCTGCCGCGTGGTGTCGTCGGCGGTGGCGGTTAGCGCCATAAACGGCAGCGTCGGAAAACGCTGACGCAGCTGACCGAGCGCGGCATATTCCGGGCGGAAATCGTGGCCCCATTGGGAGATACAGTGCGCTTCATCAACGGCTAATAACACCGGATTCCAGTGCGCCAGATGCTCAAGGAAGTTATCCAGCATCAGGCGTTCCGGCGCGATATAGAGCAGACGAATTTGCCCGGTACGGCAGCCTGTCATCACTTCAAGTTGCTGCTCTCGGGTTTGCGTCGAGTTAAGGCACGCCGCCGCCACGCCGTTGGCTTGCAGTTGATCCACCTGATCTTTCATCAACGAAATCAGCGGTGAAACAACCACGGTAAGGCCGTTTAGCAATAAGGCAGGAATTTGATAGCAAAGGGATTTTCCGCCACCAGTGGGCATGACGACCAGGCAATCGCGACCAGAAAGTACGGTATCGATGATCTCTTCCTGACCAGGGCGAAACTGTTGGTAGCCAAAGGTTTCTTGTAAAACCTGCTTAGCTCCTGACTCCAGATTCAACACTTCCGCCTGCGCCACATTCACCCCGATTGCCTGAAATAAAAACAGGCGCTATTTTCAGCGCCTGCGCGAGAAACTGCAATGCTTTTAGTCTCTGAGAGGATAATCCTGGATGCTGGATTCCAGATTTGCCTTTCAATCAACTCGCATTAGAACAGGTCGTTTAGCATAACTCCCACACCGACGCGGGTCTGGTTAAAGTTATAGTCGATGAGCGATTCGCCATAGCCGCTGTAGACTTGGGTATAAAGACGCACATGTTTAGTGATCGGGTAGCTTAAGCCTAACTCCGCACCACCATAACCGGTGTTCCAGTTGTACTGCCCTTTCGCGCTCAGCACAGCATCACCGAGGTGATAACCAATTTTAAGCTGGTAGTAACCCATATATTTGGTGATGTCCGGGTTATCGTCCGTATTACCCACCACATACCACGGCTTCACTTCCACCAGCCAGTTACCATTTTCTGCCATCAGGCGGGTGTAGATACGGTTCCAGCTACGGGAAGTCGGGTCTGAACGTCCGTTTGAGTCGTGGTTGTAGCCCATTTCCACATCGCGCAACGTCCAGCCAGCAAAACTATAATCGGTGGCAAAACCGAGGAACAATTGCGGTTCGTAGTTAGTTTCGCGAAACGGTGATGACTCATCGCTATTAGAAAGCTGCCACCAGGATTTCTGGGTGTAGGAGGCGCCCAGTACAGAGTTTGGCCCCAAAATCCCACGCCACAGCGGAAACGCCAGGCTCAACTGGAACTTTACTTCATCCTTACGCGCGTTTTCTGCCCAGTCGTAACTGGCTATCGCTTCTTTATTGAGATCACTTGTTTGGGTGTAGATGATGTAGTTGGTGTCGTAAGGATAAAGGGTGAAAGGATTGTCATGCTCCTGCAACATATTGGCGATAATGCTGCCACGTACTGCTGGCGCGTCATGCACATCTTTCACCGTTGCCTCTTGCGCATTTGCCACTATCGGCAGCATACACATCGGCAACAAGCAGCCCAGTAGAGTCCGCATCGATCGTGTTCTCCGTAACGAATTATTGATTAGATGAATATTTTTTCTGCGGGCTATTTTACATACTTAACTCAATTGCCGTTAGTTATCCCTTCCTAAAGTAGAAACCAACAACAAAGAAGCATAAAATCAACATTTCATTAACCAATGAGGTGTAAGGATGATATGTCTGCCGTACTGACCGCCGAACAAGCCCTGAAATTAGTGGGTGAAATGTTTGTTTATCACATGCCATTTAACCGCGCATTGGGGATGGAGCTGGAGCGTTACGAAAAAGAATTTGCACAGCTGGCCTTTAAAAATCAGCCGATGATGGTTGGTAACTGGGCGCAAAGCATTTTGCACGGTGGGGTCATTGCGTCGGCGCTGGACGTCGCCGCGGGTCTGGTGTGTGTAGGTAGCACCTTAACCCGCCACGAAACCATCAGTGAGGATGAACTGCGCCAGCGGCTATCGCGGATGGGGACAATTGATCTTCGCGTCGATTATCTACGTCCAGGCAGAGGCGAGCGTTTTACAGCTACCAGTAGCCTGCTGCGTGCGGGTAATAAAGTCGCCGTCGCCCGCGTTGAACTGCACAATGAAGAACAGCTTTATATTGCCAGTGCTACCGCCACCTATATGGTAGGTTGAATACATAAAAGCAGGTAAACTGCTGAGACTTATGACAAACGCAAAATTGCCTGATGCGCTACGCTTATCAGGCCTACCAGAGAAATGCAATATATTGAATTTGCATGGTTTTGTAGGCTGAATAAGGCGTTAACGCCGCATCCAGCATGAACAAAGCACACTTTGTCAGCAAACTGAGCAGGTCAACTGCTATCAACAACAAAAAATGAGTTTTCCAATGGATGCAAAACAAACGCGGCAGGGCGTATTACTCGCTCTTGCCGCTTATTTTATTTGGGGTATCGCCCCAGCGTACTTCAAGCTGATTTACTACGTGCCCGCCGATGAGATCCTGACGCATCGCGTGATCTGGTCGTTTTTCTTTATGGTGGTGCTGATGAGCATCTGCCGCCAGTGGTCCTATTTAAAAACGCTGATTCAGACGCCACAGAAAATTTTTATGCTGGCAGTCTCTGCCGTGCTGATTGGCGGCAACTGGCTACTGTTTATCTGGGCGGTGAACAATCACCATATGCTAGAAGCGAGCCTCGGGTACTTTATTAACCCGCTGGTGAACATTGTGCTGGGGATGATTTTCCTCGGCGAGCGATTCCGCCGGATGCAATGGCTGGCGGTGATTCTGGCGATATGTGGCGTGTTGGTCCAGCTGTGGACTTTTGGTTCGCTACCTATTATCGCGCTGGGGCTGGCGTTTAGTTTTGCCTTCTACGGCCTGGTACGCAAGAAAATTGCCGTTGAAGCGCAAACCGGCATGTTAATCGAAACCATGTGGTTGCTGCCCGTGGCGGCGATTTACCTGTTTGCTATTGCCGACAGCTCAACCAGCCATATGGGGCAAAACCCTATGTCGCTGAATTTACTGCTGATCGCCGCCGGTATTGTCACTACCGTACCGCTGTTGTGTTTTACCGCCGCTGCGACACGCCTGCGTCTCTCAACGTTAGGCTTTTTCCAGTACATTGGCCCGACGCTGATGTTCCTGCTGGCTGTGACGTTTTATGGTGAAAAACCGGGTGCCGATAAGATGGTGACTTTCGCCTTTATTTGGGTGGCGCTGGCAATTTTTGTGATGGATGCGATTTATACGCAGCGTAGAACGTCCAAATAAAAAATAAATATATTCTGAAAAAATATGCCTGCTCTTGCATGAGAGTGGGCATATTGTCATGCTGGCAAGAGAATCACACAAGGATGTAAAATTTATGTTACGTATATTTATCCCAACATCTGACGGTAAGATTTCCAGACGCCGATATATATTTTCATTTATTTTAATAAATTTCTTTTTTGCCTTTCTTATTATCTTTTTTAACGATGGGGAAGCAGGTTTTCTTGTTATAGTCTCTACCATCGCACTCCATTATCTCGTCATCAACATGAATTGCCAACGACTCCGTGATAGTGGTTTCATATATATAAAAACTTATGTTTTTGGTACATTGGCAGTATATATTATCTCTATCATCACAATGATAGCCGAAGATTTTGCCTGTTCAGGCAATGGTTCGATGATTTTTTTAATTTGCTACTTTTCCACTTTCAGTATGCTAATGCTTGCACCTACTGATTCATCAAAACAATAGTACGGAGTATTTATGAGTAAGGAATATATGAACGATGGTTCATTAAGTGAAAAATGGAAATATCGATTTAATTTTTATGATCAACATGGTTTTCCTGGATTCTGGGGGGCAACACCAGAATATAAAGCAGCATTTAAAGCATTAAAAGTAAGACAACGCTTAACTATTCAAATGAATTTCATTGCTTTCTTCTGTTCCTGGATATATTTATTTGTCCTGGGATTATAGAAAAAAGCAATTATAGTTCTATTACTTGGTATTCTATCTCTATTTGTTGGTGCACTAATTGGCGTTAACATTCTGGGAATTGCCGTAGCAGCCTATGTTGCTGTTAACACGAACAAATGGTTCTATGAGAAAGAAGTAAAAGGGTTAAATACCTGGAGCCTTTGAATAACAGGTGGCTTAGCCAGGCTAAGCCACCGCCTTCTTTTTACAGCCAGTTCTTGCGCTTAAAGTACAGATACGGTGCCAGGCCCGCGAGGATCATAAAGATAATCGCTGCCGGGTAGCCGAAGCTCCACTTCAACTCTGGCATAAACTCAAAGTTCATCCCGTAGCTGGAAGCGACGAGCGTTGGCGGCAGGAACACGACGGATACCACCGAGAAGATTTTGATGATGCGGTTCTGCTCGATGTTGATAAAGCCCATCGCTGCCTGCATCAAGAAGTTCACCTTCTGGAACAAGGATTCGTTATGCGGCAGCAGGGACTCGATATCTCGCAGGATTTCACGCGCCTGCTCCAGTTGCCCACCCGGTAAGCGTGCTTTACGTACCAAGAAGTTGAGCGCGCGCTGGGTATCCATCAGACACAGGCGAACTTTCCAGCCGATATCTTCCAGTTCTGCCAATGTGGAGAGTGCCTCGTCGTACTCATCGCCCTGACGCCCTTCCATAATCACCCGGCTCAGTTGCTCCAGATCGCTGTAGATGTTTTCAATTTCATCCGCTAACTGTTCGATTTTGGTTTCGAACAGATCCAGCAGCAGCTCGTAAGCGTTACCGTCTACCATCGACTGGCTGCGGGCGCGCATACGATACAGACGGAATGCAGGCAGCTCGCGTTCACGCAGTGTAAACAGACGACCATCGCGGATGGTAAATGCTACAGTAGAGTTACCGGCGTGATCTTCCGCATCTTCAAAGAAGAAGAAGGAGTGAATATGCAGGCCGTCATCGTCTTCAAAGAAACGCGCCGATGCTTCGATGTCTTCCAGTTCCGGGCGAGTTGCCAGGCTCTGGCCAAGTTCAGATTGTACGCGCAGTCGCTCGTCGTCATCCGGTTCGACAAGATCAATCCATACTGCATTTACAAGGGGTTGTGACTCTTCGACTTCCAGCCGGGTCAGTCGGTTATTTTCCAGTTGAAATGCGCTCAGCATGACCGGGACTCCCAATGCTTAAAATATCGGACAGTTCGGTGGGCACACAGAAACAAATTGGGTTTCAGACCATTAAACAGCCTGACTCAGCGCGACGGGAAAATTGAGGTCGCTGACAACCGCTAAGGCTATCAGCAAAAGGGGATAGCCTTAGGAGTTGATCCTGGATGACAGGATAATGAGCCAGTATCTACTGGGTGTGTCCAAGGCGAATGTCCTCTTAGAGTGATCGTGCGCGCATGTTACGCCAGCAAAATTTTGCCGTCAACACGCAACAGAACACCACAGAACAATAGTTGAACTTCGCGCTTTTTGGTACTCGTCAAGGTCATTAACAGGATAAAAAAATCCCACATCCAGGACCTATAATGGCGCATCGGCTACTCATTGGTAAAGGAATGATCACCTTGAATCTCAAACGGATTTTTCTCGCTCTCACCTTGCTCCCCTTGTTTGCTGTTGCTGCTGATGACTGCGCGCTCTCTGCCCCAACGCTGACTGTGCAGGCGTATACCGTTAATCCTCAAACCGAACGGGTGAAAATGTACTGGCAAAAAGCCAATGGCGAAGCGTGGGGAACGTTACATGCGCTGCTGGCTGATGTTAATAATCAGGATCAGGTTCAGATGGTGATGAACGGCGGCATCTATGATGAAAGCTATGCGCCGCTCGGTTTGTACATCGAAAACGGTCAGCAGAAAGTGGCGTTAAATCTCGCCTCGGGGGAAGGTAATTTCTTTATCCGTCCTGGCGGCGTTTTTTATGTTGCGGGAAATAAAGTCGGCATCGTTCGTTTGGATGCCTTTAAAGCCAGTAAAGAGATTCAGTTTGCGGTGCAGTCAGGGCCAATGCTGATGGAAAATGGCGTAATTAATCCGCGTATTCATCCCAACGTCGCCTCACGCAAAATCCGTAACGGTGTGGGGATTAATAAACAAGGGAACGCTGTGTTTTTGTTGAGCCAGCAGGCGACAAATTTTTATGATTTTGCCTGTTATGCCAAAGCGAAACTGGACGTCGAGCAGCTGCTTTATCTTGATGGCACGATTTCACATATGTATGTGAAAGGCGGGGCAATCCCGTGGCAACGCTATCCTTTTGTTACCATGATTTCCGTCGAGCGGAAAAGTTAAGCATTGTACACTCGAGGAGGCCAGACAAACTGGGGCTGGCTACACAGCAGGAAAATCATCAGATAAATGAAGGGAAACAAAAATGAAAAAAACGCTCGCAACGTTATTTTTATTAACGTGTCTGGGATCATCGTCCGCTTATGCGGATAACGCTTTGATTTTACAAACGGATTTTAGCCTGAAAGATGGGGCCGTCTCGGCGATGAAAGGCGTCGCTTTCGGCGTTGACCATAATCTTAAAATCTTTGATTTAACCCACGAAATTCCACCGTATAACATCTGGGAAGGTGCTTATCGCCTGTATCAGACTGCCAGTTACTGGCCGCAAGGTTCGGTGTTTGTCAGTGTGGTCGATCCGGGCGTAGGCACTGACCGTAAATCGGTGGTGCTGAAAACCAAAAACGGTCAGTACTTCGTTTCACCAGACAACGGTACGCTCACTTTGGTGGCACAAACTCTGGGTATTGATAGCGTCCGGGAAATCGATGAAAAAGCTAACCGCCTGAAAGGTTCTGAAAAGTCATATACCTTCCACGGTCGCGATGTATATGCCTACACCGGTGCGCGTCTGGCTTCCGGAGCGATTTCCTTTGAGCAGGTGGGGCCTGAGCTTCCGGCAAAAGTTGTCGAACTGCCTTATCAGAAAGCGAAAGCGACAAAAGGTGAAGTGAAGGGCAATATCCCGATTCTTGATATTCAGTACGGTAACGTCTGGAGCAATATCAGCGACGAGTTGTTGAATCAGGCGGGGATCAAACTCAACGATACGTTATGTGTGACCATTTCCGAAGGTTCCCAGCAAAAATACGCAGGGAAAATGCCGTATGTCGCCAGCTTCGGCGATGTGCCGGAAGGCCAGCCGATGGTGTATCTGAACAGCTTGTTGAATGTTTCCGTGGCGCTGAATATGGATAATTTCGCGCAGAAACATCAGGTTGCGTCTGGTGCTGACTGGAATATTGATGTGAAGAAGTGCGCTAAGTAAGGTGCTGATGCCGGATGCGGCGTAAACGCCTTATCCGGCCTACCGGGTGCCATTTCTGTAGGCCGGATAAGGTGCGCATGAACTGCACCTCATCCCGCAACGGAATCGTAAATTACACCGTCTCCAGCCGGGCGTAAGCTGCCACCAGCCATTTAATTCCCTGGCCCTGGAATGCCACCTGCAAACGGCTATGCTCGCCGCTGCCTTCCATATTGACGATAGTGCCTTCACCAAACTTGGCGTGGCGCACGCGCTGGCCGAGTTTGTAGCCGCTGTCATTCTCGACCATTGGCGTACCCATCCGCTGATGGCTGACCGGGCGGCTTACCGTGGCGCGCAGGCGCACCTCTTCCACACACTCTTCCGGCAGCTCGCCAATAAAGCGCGACGGGCGATGGTAAACCTCTTTGCCATACAGACGGCGAGTTTCCGCGTAGGTCAGCGTCAGTTTCTGCATCGCGCGGGTTACGCCAACGTAGGCCAGACGGCGTTCTTCTTCCAGACGCCCGCCTTCATCCAGCGACATTTGGCTTGGGAACATGCCCTCTTCCATACCAACGATAAACACCTGCGGAAACTCCAGACCTTTCGCCGAGTGTAGCGTCATCAACTGCACCGCATCCTGCCAGGTATCCGCCTGCCCTTCACCTGCTTCCAGTGCCGCATGGGAGAGGAACGCCTGCAGCGGCATTAAATCTTCGTCTTCTTCGTTGTAGCTGAACTGGCGCGTTGCCGTAACCAGTTCCTCTAAGTTTTCGATACGCGTCTGGCCTTTTTCGCCCTTCTCCTGCTCGTACATGGTGCGCAGGCCGGAGTCTTTAATTACCCGGTCAGTCTGTACATGTAGAGGCATATCGGCAGTTTCCTGCGCTAAGGCGTCGATTAATTCCATAAACCGTTGCAAGGCGCTGGCTGCACGTCCGGCGAGGGCTTTTTCCTGCAACAGTTCACGGCACGCCTGCCAGAGTGTTAACTGGCGATCGCGCGATGTCTGACGTACCACGTCCAGCGTCCGGTCACCAATACCCCGTGTTGGTGTATTCACCACTCGCTCAAAGGCCGCGTCGTCGTTGCGGTTGGCAATCAGGCGCAGATACGAGAGCGCATCTTTGATTTCCTGACGTTCGAAGAAGCGCATCCCGCCGTAAATACGGTACGGCATACTCGCCTGCAACAGTGCTTCTTCCAGCACACGCGACTGGGCGTTGCTGCGGTAGAGAATGGCGCACTCGGCAAGCGCCCCGCCGTTGTCCTGCCAGGTTTTGATGCGGTTAACCACAAAACGCGCTTCATCGAGTTCGTTAAAGGCACAATAGAGGGAAATAGGCTCACCGTCCGCGCCATCGGTCCACAGTTTTTTACCCAGACGCCCGTTGTTGTTTTCAATCAGGGCGTTAGCGGCGCTCAGAATATTGCTGGTTGAGCGGTAGTTCTGCTCCAGACGAATAGTTTCAGCACCGGGGAAATCATTGAGGAAACGCTGAATGTTCTCGACCTGCGCCCCGCGCCAGCCGTAGATTGACTGGTCGTCATCACCGACGATCATCACCTTGCCAGTGTCGCCCGCCAGCAGGCGGATCCACGCGTACTGAATGTTGTTGGTATCCTGGAATTCGTCCACCAGGATGTTGGTAAAACGTTCGCGGTAGTGTTGCAGGATATGCGGCTTGTTAAGCCACAGTTCGTGGGCGCGCAGCAGCAGCTCGGCGAAGTCCACCAGGCCCGCGCGGTCACACGCTTCCTGATACGCCTGATACACCTTCTGCCAGGTCTGCTCCACCGGATTACCGTAGCTTTGAATATGATGCGGACGCAGGCCTTCATCTTTCTGGCTGTTGATGTACCACATTGCCTGGCGCGGCGGCCACTGCTTCTCGTCGAGGTTCATGGCTTTGATCAAACGCTTAAGCAGGCGTAGCTGGTCTTCGCTGTCGAGGATCTGGAAATCCTGCGGCAGATTGGCGTCCATATGGTGCGCACGCAGCAAACGGTGCGCCAGCCCGTGGAAGGTGCCGACCCACATGCCGCCCTGGCTGGTGCCCATCAGTTGCCCGATACGATGACGCATCTCCGCCGCCGCTTTGTTGGTAAACGTCACCGCCATAATCGAGTATGGCGAGCAGTTTTCCACGCTCATCAGCCAGGCGATACGATGCACCAGTACGCGCGTCTTACCACTGCCCGCGCCCGCCAGCACCAGAAGGTTGCTGCGTGGCGCGGCCACCGCTTCGCGCTGTTTGTCATTAAGGCTATCGAGCAGGTAAGAAACGTCCATTGGCACCGCCGCGTAAAAATAGGTTGGGCGGAGAAGCGCAACGCCCTCCGCCAAAAAGCTGGGTATATATACAGATTTGCTGATTATATCAGCGAGGTCAGAGATGCCAACCGGGAAATTTCCAGATGCGGGAGTAAACGGCTGTCCCAGGTTTGCATCAGATCGCCATTTTCCGGTCTGATCCAACAGGCCTGCATTCCGCTGCGAATTGCCCCGCCCACGTCAGTGGTGAGATCGTCCCCGACATGTAAGATCTCGCCGATCGGCACGTTGAGTTTTTCCGCCGCCAGGAAGTACATATCGCTGAACGGTTTTGAGCGCCCGTGTGGGCCAGCACGCAGCACAAACTCAAAGTAGTCGCCCAGGCCAAACAGCTCCGGCTGGGCGTTACCGTTGGTGATCGCCACCAGCGGCCATTTCTTAGCCAGCTGTTTTAAGGTGTCGTGGGTTTGCTGCGGAACATCGATCCGGCTACGCCATTTGGCAAAGTTGATCATTGCCGCGTGTGCGCCGGCACTGGCTTCCTCCGCGCTCAGCCCGGCGTCGAGCATCGCTTGTTCAATCGAACGAAAACGCCAGCGCGTTACGTCGTGATAAATCTCGGGTTCCGCTTCCCGTACCGCCTGACGCAGACGTTGCAGATCTTCATTCTGGAAGCTGCGCAGCGCCGGATGATAATTTTGCACAAAGACAAGTGCTTCTTGCTCAGTACGTTGGATCACCGGACGGTTATCGTAAAGGGTATCATCCAGGTCAAAGGTGAGCGCCGAGATGCGCCCCAAAGGCCGGTAAAAACGCATTATTTCCCCCGTTTGGCGCGTGGATGCGCCGCATCGTACACCGAGGCAAGGTGTTGAAAATCAAGATGAGTATAGATTTGCGTGGTGGAGAGGTTGGCATGACCCAGCAGCTCCTGCACACCACGAAGATCGCCGCTCGACTCCAGCATATGCGTAGCGAACGAGTGACGTAATTTATGCGGGTGAACGTGATTATTCAGCCCTTGTTTTATGCCCCATTCGGCAAAGCGTTTCTGTACATTACGCGCGGAGATACGCTTGCCCAGTTTCGACAGGAAAAGTGCGTCGTCTTCGCTGCCAAACAGATCGCGCAAATCAAGCCAGTGCTCAATCCACGCCACAGCGTTGCGACCAATTGGCAGGCGGCGCTCTTTACTACCTTTCCCCATCACCCACACTTCGCCAGACTCCAGGTCGAGGTGTTTGATATCCAGCCCCACCAGTTCGGAAAGACGCAGACCCGCGCCGTACATCACTTCCAGCATTGCCCGATCGCGCACGGCGAGAGGATCGTTGATATCAATATCCAGCAGCCGATTCATATCATCGACGTCGATATTTTTTGGCAGGTGACGCGGCGCTTTCGGTGCCGAAACACCTTTTGCCGGGTTGGCTTTGAGTTCGTTCTGGCTGACCAGCCAGTCAAAAAAGCTACGTAGCGCAGAGAGGCGTAATGCGAGGCTTGCCGCGCCCAGCCCTTTACGGCGACTGCGTACAGCAAAATTGCGCACCATCGTCACATCGCATTGCTGCCAACTTTGCAGGCCATTTTCGCTGGCAAAATTGATGATCGCCTCAAGCTGGCGCTGGTAGTTAAGCAGAGTTATTGGGCTAAGCTGACGCTCCACGCTCAGATAACGTAGATAGCGTTCTACATCGGTATGTAAATTGGTCATACGCGTTCAATCCAACGCTCCAGAAGCTCCGGCATCATCAGCGCAATTTCATCAAGTAACTGCGTTCCCTGTCCTTGTTGATAGTGATTAGCATCGCGGCTGGTGAACAGCACTACGCCTAAATCAGCATCGCTTCCCAGCATCGACATCGCCACCGATCCCACCGCTTTCGCTTCCGGTAGCACCACCAGCAACTCCGGCCCGTTAAGCGGCCCCAGATAATGCTGCTCCTGCCCCAGCCGCTGAATACGCAGTGGTTCAAAAGCCTGACGGCTTAATGCCAGATGAGTATGGTTCGACGGCGCACCTAAGCGCCAACGATCCGGAAACAGGCGCACACTCGCGCCTGCCAGCCCTAAATCACGCGCCCAGCGGTGAAAACGCATCAGCATATCGTCGAGACTGCTGGCGGCGGTGAGACTACGCTGCAAGTAGAGTAAGCGATAAAACAGGCCTTCGTTGGCGATAGCCTGTTCCATCAACAGCGACATGTTCTCTTCCAGAACATGAATATGGTTACGCGCGCGAGCCAGATGCCACTCGACCAGCGAAACGGTACCACGTACCGGATGCGGCACACGTATCGCTTCTACTGCGTGCGCATTGCGGATAAAAAACTCAGGATTTTTAATCAGATAATCGACAACCGCCCGGTCATCAAGCTCCGTGAGTGTTTCCTGTAGTTCTTCCCCTGGTTGCTTCATAGATGAATAAATCCGTCGTAAACATGTACTGCCGGACCCGTCATATATAACGGATGACCCGGACCTTTCCAGGCGATATCAAGACGACCACCAGGGAGTTCCACACGTACTTCTTCGGCCAGCAAACCTTGCTGAATCCCTACCGCAACCGCCGCACACGCGCCGCTGCCGCAGGCCTGGGTTTCTCCTGCCCCACGCTCATAAACGCGTAAACGAATATGCTCGCGCTTAACCACTTGCATAAAACCGATATTGGCGCGCTCCGGGAAACGTTCGTGGCTTTCCAGAACAGGGCCAAGCGTTTCTACCGCCGCGGTATCGACATCATCGACCTGAATCACGCAGTGCGGATTTCCCATCGACACCACACCGCATAAGATTGTCTGCTCGGCGGCGCGCATAATATAGGTTTTTTCCGCTTTGTTAGCGCGAAACGGCACAGCGGAAGGTTCGAAGTTGGGCTCGCCCATATTTACGCGGACCAGATCATCATCGGTGACGGTCAGAACCATCCGCCCGTTGGCAGTGCTGACGCGGATATCGCGCTTATTGGTCAGCCCTTTCAGACGCACAAAACGGGCAAAGCAGCGCGCGCCGTTGCCGCACTGCGCCACTTCACTGCCATCAGCATTAAAAATGCGATAGTGAAAATCCAGTTCAGGATCGTAAGGCGGCTCAACCACCAGCAACTGGTCAAACCCTACCCCCAGGTGCCGATCCGCCAGGCGACGAATCAGCTCCGGTGAAAAAAAGACATTCTGCGTTACCGCGTCGACGACCATAAAATCGTTGCCAAGGCCATGCATTTTCGAGAATTGCATCATTTACTCCAATCACGCGGGTACAGAAACTGACTTTTAGTAATTCACCTGGGATGGGCCATCGCCTGTGGCGCGGTCGTTTTTATCCGGCAACGTGGATTGCGTTTGCGTCTCTACCGGTTTGGTCGGCGGCGGTGCGTTTTTATCTGCAGGCGGGAAATAGAGCGGACCTTTCAGACCGCAGCCCGTCAGGCTGAAGAGAGTAAG
The DNA here is from genome assembly GCF_004212315.1 of Escherichia sp. E10V5. NCBI lineage: Bacteria > Pseudomonadati > Pseudomonadota > Gammaproteobacteria > Enterobacterales > Enterobacteriaceae > Escherichia > Escherichia sp. E10V5. The sequence goes on along the minus strand of NZ_RHJM01000038.1, from coordinate 46,549 downwards.
TAATACAGTGAGTGCCTTAAACACGTTTTTCATTATGGATTGCCTGTAAAGTTCATCGCTTTCTGCTTTCTATCATCGCAGGAGAAGGCGTAAAAGCAAGCATTTAGCGACTCTTTATGAAGTCTGAAAAGTGAGGATTTGCTGCGAGTATAACGCTTACACGTGGGGATTTATGTTTTGCTGGTGGTTTCGTGATCGGCACCTCGCGCCAGGATGGCTTTATGCACTATCGCAATGTGGTTTGTTTGTTGTCTTTTTTAGTTCCGTCAGCGTGGGGATGCTCGCTCGGTGAACCTGATCATAATGTTTACCAGAAACAGGGAAAGGCGTGGTGTACCTGCGCCCTAATGAAGAGACAAATCTTTCGCTATACAGAGACATTATTATTCCAGTGACGGATGAATCGTGCCGGAACGCAGCTGCAGAGGTGCAAACTTTGAAGCCCTGACCCCATGCCGCTATACTGCCGCCATCACTTAAAAACAGGATACAACAATGAACGACAGTGAATTTCATCGCCTGGCTGACCAACTGTGGCTAACCATTGAAGAGCATCTGGACGACTGGGATGGCGACAGCGATATCGACTGCGAAATCAACGGTGGCGTGCTGACCATTACCTTTGAGAACGGCAGCAAAATCATTATCAACCGCCAGGAACCGCTGCACCAGGTATGGCTGGCAACCAAACAGGGCGGCTACCATTTTGATCTGAAAGGCGACGAGTGGATTTGCGACCGTAGCGGTGAAACCTTCTGGGATTTGCTGGAACAGGCGGCAACGCAGCAGGCGGGTGAAACAGTCAGTTTCCGCTAAAATTGCATGCCGGATAAGCCTCGCTTTCCGGCTCGCTCATCACGAAAAATACTGCTGTAACAGCGGCGTATCGTTGTCCTGATTGGCAGGTGGCATGTTGCCAATAGATTTTGTGCGGAACGGAATCACCTGTTCGCGACCATCGACCTTCACAATCTGATAGAACTGCGGCAGATTGAAGTTAATGAAGCTAGAGCCGTAGGTAAAACGGTCGTGCGATGACGAGTAGAAGCGGCTGACGTCACGCACCAGCTCCTCTTTGCTACCTTCGCAGTGGTGATACACCTCAACTCGGTTGCTTTCGTCGAGAATGTAGATATTAAAGCCATTCTCGTCTTGCGTTTCTTCGAAGAAGAACTGGATGATCCCTTCGCTGGCAAAGCCGTCCACCACCGCCGGTAATTTGACGTGATTGGTTTCAACCTGCACTGACAGGCCGTGCAGTTTGTTATGCGAAATAGCGCCATAAAACTCGATGGCGTTCTCCAGTTTCTGTACCGATACATTCAGGCGTTCGAAGAACAAACCCCAGGTTTGACCAGAAACGCGCAGTGCCTTGAAGCGCCCAGTTTCCTGGCGGGTGCTGGAAAGACGCAGTTCAATACACTCAGAAACCAGTTGCTGCACGCGGGTGCGAATTAAACCGCGCAGATGCTGGCTGTAGCAGAAGACTTCCACGCTATCGGGCGGTGCGGCGTCCTGATGCATTTTGCCGAGAATGGTTTTCAGGGCTTCAATCATCGACTGCTCACCGTTGAAGTGCAGCGTACGCACTTCGTTCCACGAGTTGCGGTACAGCAAGTCAACACTACCCACCAGGCATTTTTGCTCTTCACCAAAGCTGAAAACATCCAGCTTACGAAAATCGAAATGTACTACCTGGTTACGGAATGCCGTCGTCGGGTCATATTCCAGATTAACAATTATTGCCAGATGGCGAATCTCACATGGACTGTAGAGCGCTTTTGGCGTCGGTGCGGGCAGACGCAATGGGAAGTGGTGCGACACATCGGCCACCATCTCTTGCAACTTCGGCAGATCAACAATGCCATTGCCCTTAATGTACAAGCGTGTACGTGAAGTCAACAGGCCGTTAAACCACGCCCAGGCCACTAGCTTATTCAGGTAACGGTTATATTCCAGCGGCTGATGGCTGATGATCGATTCAATCGTTGGCGCACGGTTATACAGATACCAACCTGAACGGTTAGCACGGCCCGGCGGTACATAAATAAAGGTCAGATTCGGTTCCGAGAGATCAGGTGAAATCTGCGGGTTTACCAGCGTCACTTTACCCGGTAATGCTTCAAACGCGGCGTACAGTTTACGCGTCAGCACGCCGATATCCTGCGGGCTGGCGGAGACGCTAAGGTTATTGCGGCGCGCAAAGCGGATCAGATTACGGTAGCTCTGCATCATTGCGTCGAGCAGCTCGTTGTGCGCCTCACGCACCTGATCTATCTTCCAGTTAGCACGGTTATCGAGCATTGCCAGACGAGCATCGTCCCATTCCCACTCTTTCACCAACTGGCTTAACACTTCACGACGCCAGCCTACGCAGGCGCGTTCACGGCTGAGTTTTTCGCACACTTTTAAATAGAAGCAGCGGCGTACTAAATCCAGACGGGTGAAATCTTCAATCGCCGTCAGGTATTCAGTAACACGCTCCAGCATCATGCAGTACGGATCGAGGCCAAACGACACAATCTCGCCGTCGTGCAAACGCTGTTTGATATCTTTCGCCAGCAGGCGTGGGTTCGGGTATTCCCAGGAATAGGCTTCCAGCAGCAGTGTCTTCAGCACCGCTTTGTACGGGGAATCGATACTTTTGTAGAGTTGCCAAAGGCTGGCACCAAAGTACTCTTCAGCAGAAAGCGAGCTTAAGCCGCCGAGATCCAGCCATTCATTTGGCGTCAGCACGCCCTGCGCGTAGAGCGTCATCACGTAGTCATCGTAATGCTCTTCTTCGTCGCAAGGCACCATATTCCACAGAATACGCTTACCGGCGAGACGCACGGCGGTACGGTAAAATTCATCAAGAAGCAGTATATGCTGGGTGGAGCCGCAATCTTCGCCCCCCAGACTGCCACTCTCGTTGTGACGGAAACGGTTTTCATCAATCAGGAAGAAGCTAACTTCCACCCCGAGCGAGGCGGCCCAGCTTTCCAGCAGGCTACATTTACGTTGTAGTAACTGGCGCTCTTCGCTATCGAGCCAGGATTGATGACAGACCCAGATATCCAGGTCAGAGGAACAACTTTGCCCTACCGACGAAGTACTGCCCATGGTGTATACACCAGTAATCGGAAGCTCGCCTTTCGGCGGGTCCTGTACTGACATTCCACGATACAGTTCAAGTTCGTTCAGGTAGTGGCGTTGGGTTTCATCAGGCGTGTAAAGGCAAATGCCTTTGGGAACGTTACCATCAAGGTAACCCGGCATTAGCGGATGGTGATAGTGCAACAATGTCGGCAGCAGACTGTAAACCTGTTGGAATGCAGGCCCCATGGCAGCAAGCGCGCGATCCACGCGCAATTGATTTATGGCATCCAGTCTCTGTTTCAGAGTCTCAATATAGAGGTACAAGACGTATCGCCTGATTTGCTACCCGTCATGTCTGTGATTCCGGCAACATCAACGGAAACACGCGGCATTCGGGATATTTCGTATGTCAAAGGTAACTGTTACCACTTTCCGCGCCTGGTTTTTTTAGTTTCACGACGAAAAAATGGTCTAAAACGTGATCAATTTAACACCTTGCTGATTGACCGTAAAGAAAGATGCGCTACATACAAGTGTAGCACCGTTTATTCTCTGTAAATTCCTTATTACGACGGCTTGAAGCGCCTGTCAGGATTCAATTTACGTTTTGCATTAACGTCAACGTTTCACCACAACACTGACATCGCTCCAGCAAGGATGTTAGGATGGACCACGGATGATAATGACGGTAACAAGCATGTTAGACAATGTTTTAAGAATTGCCACACGCCAAAGCCCACTTGCACTCTGGCAGGCGCACTATGTCAAAGACAAGTTGATGGCGAGCCATCCGGGATTAGTCGTTGAACTAGTACCGATGGTGACGCGCGGCGATGTAATTCTTGATACGCCGCTGGCGAAAGTAGGCGGAAAAGGCTTATTTGTTAAAGAGCTGGAAGTCGCGCTTCTGGAAAACCGCGCCGATATCGCCGTACATTCGATGAAAGATGTGCCGGTTGAATTCCCGCAAGGTCTGGGGCTGGTCACCATTTGCGAACGCGAGGATCCGCGTGATGCCTTTGTGTCCAATAATTATGACAATCTGGATGCGTTACCGGCTGGCAGTATCGTCGGGACTTCCAGCTTACGTCGCCAGTGCCAACTGGCGGAACGCCGCCCGGACCTGATTATCCGCTCTCTGCGTGGGAACGTTGGAACACGCCTTAGCAAGCTGGATAACGGCGAATACGATGCCATTATTCTTGCCATGGCTGGATTAAAACGTTTAGGGCTGGAGTCCCGCATTCGCGCTGCACTGCCCCCAGAAATTTCTCTTCCGGCAGTCGGACAAGGTGCCGTAGGTATTGAATGCCGCCTTGATGATACGCGTACCCGCGAGCTTCTTGCCGCACTTAATCACCATGAAACCGCGCTACGCGTCACCGCTGAACGTGCGATGAATACCCGTCTGGAAGGGGGTTGTCAGGTGCCGATTGGCAGCTATGCCGAACTTGTCGACGGCAAAATCTGGTTGCGTGCGCTGGTCGGTGCGCCGGACGGTTCGCAGATTATTCGTGGTGAACGCCGCGGTGCGCCGCAGGATGCCGAGCAAATGGGGATTTCACTGGCGGAAGAGCTACTGAATAACGGCGCACGGGAGATTCTCGCTGAAGTCTACAACGGGGACGCGCCAGCATGAGTATCCTGGTCACCCGCCCATCTCCAGCTGGAGAAGAGTTAGTGAGCCGTCTGCGCACACTGGGGCAGGTGGCCTGGCATTTTCCGCTGATAGAGTTTTCCCCGGGTCGGCAATTACCACAACTTGCCGACCAGCTATCAGCACTTGGTAAAGGCGATCTATTGTTTGCCCTTTCGCAACACGCCGTTGCTTTTGCCCAATCACAACTGCATCAGCAAGCTCTTAAATGGCCATTACTTGCTGGTTATTTCGCCATCGGCCGCACCACTGCGCTGGCGCTGCATACCGTGAGCGGACACCAGGTTCGTTATCCGCAGGATCGGGAAATCAGTGAAGTCTTGCTACAATTACCGGAATTACAAAGTATTGCGGGCAAACGTGCGCTGATATTACGTGGCAACGGCGGTCGTGAGCTGATTGGAGAAACTCTGACGGCACGCGGTGCTGAAGTCACTTTTTGTGAATGTTATCAACGGTGCGCCATTCATTATGACGGTGCAGAAGAGGCGATGCGTTGGCAATCCCGCGAGGTGACGACCGTCGTTGTTACCAGCGGTGAAATGTTGCATCAACTCTGGTCATTGATCCCACAATGGTATCGTGAGCACTGGTTACTACGCTGTCGGCTTTTGGTCGTCAGTGAGCGTTTGGCGAAACTCGCCCGGGAACTGGGCTGGAATGACATTAAGGTCGCCGATAACGCTGACAACGATGCGCTTTTACGGGCATTACAATAACTCTCATAACAGGAAGCCATAATGACGGAACAAGAAAAAACCTCCGCCGTGGTTGAAGATACCAGGGAGGCCGTGGACACCACGCCACAACCTGTCGTTGCAGAAAAGAAGAGTAAGAATAGTACCGCTCTGATTCTCAGTGCGGTGGCTATCGCCATTGCTCTGGCAGCAGGCGTCGGTTTGTATGGCTGGGGTAAACAACAGGCCGTCAGTCAGACTGCCACCAGCGATGCCCTGGCGAGCCAACTCACGGCACTGCAAAAAGCCCAGGAAAGCCAAAAAGCGGAGCTGGAAGGCATTATTAAGCAACAGGCTGTACAGTTAGAGCAGGCGAATCGACAGCAAGAAACGCTGGCAAAACAGCTGGATGAAGTCCAACAAAAGGTCGCTACCATCTCTGGTAGCGATGCCAAAACCTGGCTTCTGGCACAGGCGGACTTTCTGGTAAAACTTGCCGGACGTAAACTCTGGAGCGATCAGGACGTCACCACCGCAGCAGCGTTACTGAAAAGCGCTGATGCCAGCCTGGCAGATATGAATGACCCCAGCCTTATTGCTGTTCGCCGGGCAATTACCAATGATATTGCCAGCCTTTCTGCGGTAACGCAGGTGGATTATGACGGCATTATCCTCAAGTTGAATCAGCTATCTAATCAAGTGGATAACTTGCGTCTGGCCGACAATGATAGCGACGGTTCGCCAATGGATTCCGATGGTGAAGAGCTTTCCAGCTCCATCAGCGAATGGCGCGTCAATCTGCAAAAAAGCTGGCAGAGTTTTATGGACAACTTCATTACGATTCGCCGTCGTGATGATACTGCCGTACCGCTGTTAGCGCCGAATCAGGATATCTATCTGCGCGAAAATATTCGTTCCCGTCTGCTGGTCGCCGCACAAGCAGTGCCGCGTCATCAGGAAGAGACGTACCGCCAGGCGCTGGAGAACGTCTCCACCTGGGTTCGTGCTTATTACGATACTGAAGATGCCACCACCAAAGCGTTTCTCGACGAGGTGGACCAGTTAAGCCAGCAAAATATCTCGATGGATCTCCCGGAAACACTGCAAAGCCAGGCGATGCTGGAAAAACTGATGCAGACTCGCGTGCGTAACCTGCTGGCACAACCGGCAGCAGGGGCAACGGAAGCTAAACCTGCACCTGCACCTGCAC
>NZ_RHJM01000038.1:0-39813 GCF_004212315.1 Escherichia sp. E10V5 | reverse complement strand
CCTGCACCTGCACCTGCACCGCAAGCTGATACTCCGGCAGCCGCGCCGCAAGGAGAATAATCATGCTAAAAGTGTTATTGCTCTTTGTGTTGCTGATTGCGGGGATCGTGGTCGGCCCGATGATTGCCGGTCATCAGGGTTACGTACTGATCCAGACCGACAACTACAATATCGAAACCAGCGTGACTGGTCTGGCGATCATTTTGATTCTGGCGATGGTCGTGCTGTTTGCCATTGAGTGGCTACTGCGGCGGATCTTCCGCACCGGCGCGCACACCCGGGGTTGGTTTGTCGGACGTAAGCGTCGCCGCGCACGTAAGCAGACTGAACAAGCGCTGCTAAAACTAGCGGAAGGCGATTATCAGCAAGTTGAAAAGCTGATGTCAAAAAATGCCGATCACGCTGAACAGCCGGTGGTGAACTACCTGCTGGCTGCCGAAGCCGCACAGCAACGCGGGGATGAAGCGCGCGCCAATCAGCATCTGGAACGTGCAGCAGAACTGGCGGGTAACGACACCATTCCGGTGGAAATTGCCCGCGTTCGCCTGCAACTGGCGCGTAATGAAAATCATGCGGCACGCCACGGCGTGGATAAGTTACTCGAAGTCACACCACGCCATCCGGAAGTGCTGCGTCTGGCAGAACAAGCGTATATCCGTACCGGCGCGTGGAGTTCACTGCTGGACATAATCCCGTCAATGGCGAAAGCCCACGTTGGTGATGAAGAACATCGCGCAATGCTGGAACAACAGGCATGGATTGGTCTGATGAATCAGGCACGGGCCGATGACGGCAGCGAAGGTTTACGTAACTGGTGGAAAAACCAAAGCCGGAAAACGCGTCATCAGGTGGCTTTGCAGGTGGCAATGGCGGAACATCTTATTGAATGTGACGATCATGATACTGCCCAGCAAATTATCATCGACGGCCTGAAACGCCAGTATGATGATCGCCTACTGCTGCCGATCCCACGACTGAAAACCAACAATCCGGAACAGCTTGAAAAAGTGCTACGCCAGCAAATCAAAAACGTCGGCGATCGCCCACTGTTGTGGAGCACATTGGGCCAGTCACTGATGAAGCACGGCGAATGGCAGGAAGCATCGCTCGCCTTCCGCGCGGCACTGAAACAACGCCCGGACGCCTACGATTACGCATGGCTTGCCGACGCGCTGGACAGACTGCACAAACCGGAAGAAGCCGCATCGATGCGCCGCGACGGTTTGATGTTGACGTTGCAGAACAACCCGCCGCAGTAATTTATATCGCCTCGTTCAGAGGCGATATTTTTTTACAAGGATGTCAAAAATGCGCATGCCTTCCCGCTACCTTTTCCGCTTGCCATCGCCTGAAAGTAATCCTGTTCGGGTAAGGTTGTTACTCTGCTTTTTGATATGTGCTGCTCTGGCTGGCGTAGGCTGGCTGACTATTTCCTTCGTGCGTACGGGCAACACCTTCATCTTCTGGTTATCACTTTTTATTGTGTCTCTGATAGCCGCCGCGAAGCAGGATAAAATCAAGCTCCTCGAGAAACGCCGAATCATGGCCGATAAACGTCAGGGGCTTTCCATTTGTCAGTTTGCACGCCAGTTTAATCCTCGTACCGTAGATACATGGATCATTCGGGCTGTGTGGAATACCTTGCAAGAAAACGGCTATATCGGCTACCCACTGCCACTTAAAGCCGACGATAAACTGGACGAAGATCTGGATTTGGTAAACGATGCCGTTGAGTTAGAAGAGCTGGTCGAAGATATCGCCGCTCGCTGCGGACGCGATTTAACCGGAATAGAGAATAATCAGTTTCTTCCCATCGTCACGGTAGGCTCTCTTGTAAGGGTGCTAAATGCACAACCAATGACGCAAGAGCGACGTAGCCTGTTGTTTATTCAGCCATAAAAAAACGCCTGCTCTTATTACGGAGCAGGCGTTAAAACAGGTCTGTATGACAACAAGTGGGTGCTTCACTCAACGTTGTGTCCATGGTGTCTGATGAGGCATAAGCGACATCTGTCAGTGGACGATAAGCACCGTAAACGGCTCTGCGTCATTCCTAAGTTTATGAGGCACTAAGGCGAACATAAGAGATGGAATGAGCATCTACCCAATTATTATGCCATACAGGCCCGGGAAATAACATCCTTTAATACTTGTTATGAGAAAATTCTGCAATCCAGGTTTCTTTCATTCGCAATAATTACCTGAGCAAATATTATCCAGCACCTTACTCTCTTTAATTATAAATACTGTGAATTGTTAAAAATATTCAATAACCAATATATATATTAATTACACTCCTAATCAAAAACAGCATCAATAATCAACACTATACAATAAACCTGCCTTACATATCCCCCGCACCAGGGGTAGGATTGAAAACGCTCTCCTGATCTTTCGATTCATTCTCATGGCAAATAAATAATATATTTTCATCATAATTATTTATATACCCATTTTATCAGGGAGAGGGATCTCAATTATCAATGCTTAATTACGTCATCCATTTAATGACATGAAACCGGAGCATTTTGCATGGAAATTTCGTTTTCACCCAAACTACTGGTGATCGCAATCGCCGCCGCTATTCCTTTGCTGGCCAGTGCTGCAGATACCCCGTCAACCGCTACCGCGCGCGAAGGTTATGCCGGGTATGATCACCCTAACCAGTACCTGGTTAAACCGGCGACCACCATTGCCGATAATATGATGCCTGTGATGCAGCATCCGGCACAGGATAAAGAAACCCAGCAGAAGCTGGCGGAATTAGAGAAAAAGACCGGTAAGAAACCGAACGTGGTTGTTTTCTTACTGGATGACGTGGGCTGGATGGATGTCGGCTTTAATGGCGGTGGCGTGGCGGTAGGTAACCCAACGCCAGATATTGACGCCGTTGCCAGCCAGGGATTGATTTTAACCTCTGCATATTCTCAACCAAGTTCTTCCCCTACCCGCGCCACCATTCTCACCGGACAATACTCCATCCACCACGGCATTCTGATGCCGCCGATGTACGGGCAACCGGGCGGTCTGCAAGGGTTAACCACCCTGCCGCAATTGCTGCACGACCAAGGTTACGTCACCCAGGCTATCGGGAAATGGCATATGGGGGAAAACAAAGAGTCGCAGCCGCAGAACGTCGGCTTTGATGATTTCCGTGGCTTCAACTCCGTGTCCGATATGTATACCGAATGGCGCGATGTTCACGTCAACCCGGAAGTCGCCCTGAGTCCGGACCGTTCTGAATACATCAAGCAATTACCATTTAGCAAAGATGATGTTCATGCTGTACGCGGCGGCGAACAGGAGGCCATTGCTGACATTACGCCGAAATATATGGAAGACCTGGATCAACGCTGGATGGAATATGGCGTTAAGTTCCTCGACAAGATGGCGAAGAGTGATAAACCTTTCTTCCTCTATTATGGCACTCGCGGCTGCCACTTCGATAACTACCCGAACGCCAAATATGCGGGTAGCTCTCCGGCACGAACCTCGTATGGTGACTGCATGGTAGAGATGAACGATGTGTTCGCTAATCTCTACAAAACGCTGGAGAAAAACGGTCAGCTGGATAACACGCTTATTGTCTTCACCTCCGATAACGGTCCAGAAGCCGAAGTGCCTCCGCACGGTCGCACACCGTTCCGTGGAGCGAAAGGATCTACCTGGGAAGGCGGCGTTCGCGTTCCGACTTTCGTGTACTGGAAAGGCATGATCCAACCGCGTAAATCTGACGGTATTGTTGATCTGGCAGATCTCTTCCCAACAGCACTGGATCTGGCGGGGCATCCTGGGGCGAAAGTTGCGAATTTAGTGCCGAAAACCACCTTTATCGATGGTGTAGACCAGACATCTTTCTTCCTGGGAACAAACGGCCAGTCTAACCGTAAGGCCGAGCACTACTTCCTCAACGGCAAACTCTCTGCTGTGCGTATGGATGAGTTCAAGTATCACGTCCTGATTCAGCAGCCTTACGCTTATACCCAGAGCGGGTATCAGGGTGGGTTCACCGGCACGGTAATGCAAACAGCCGGATCGTCGGTGTTTAACCTCTACACCGATCCACAGGAAAGCGATTCTATCGGCGTGCGCCATATCCCGATGGGAGTACCACTGCAAACCGAAATGCACGCGTATATGGAGATCCTGAAGAAATATCCTCCACGCGCGCAGATTAAATCTGACTAATCCGGCGCTATCGCAGTGATCTGCCTTTGCCGGATGCGATGTTGACGCATCTTATCCAGCCTACAGAACACTGCAATTTATTGAATTTGCACGATCATGTAGGCCGGATAAGGCGTTTACGCCGCATCCGGCAATCAACCGCAGGCGGCCACAAAATGGCCGCTTTTTTACTTATTCACCACCATCAAATGCGCCTGCATAATGTCGCTGGCCGGACGACCGTGCGCCAGCAAATCAGCCATTGCTTTAAGATACGGCGGTAGATGGCGGAAATAACGCTGATAGCCGGTACACAAATAATTCAGCCCCGGTTTTCCGCTGGTATCGAGCATGAAGCGGTGTTTCGGGCAGCCTCCCCAGCACGCTTTTAACACGTTACAACTGCGACACTGCGCCGGTAACTGCTTAAATTTATCTTCACCAAAAGTCTGCTGCTGCGGAGAATCTACCATTTCTGCGATGGTCTGCTGAAGCATATTCCCCAGTCGATATTGCGGATAAACATAGTGATCGCAGGCGTAAACGTCGCCGTTGTGCTCAACAATCATCGAGCGCCCACAGGTTGGCTGATGATGGCAAACCGCACCAGGCGCACCAACAAAATTGGCAAACGCCCATTCGATATTCATCACGAAAATCTTGCCGACGTCGCGTTTGATCCAGTGGTCGAATATCGCCACCAGAAACTCACCAAATTCATCGGGGCGCACCGACCATTCCGTCAGGTCACCCTGAATATCGCCGGGCGCATGTAGTTTCAGTCCATCGCGGGCAGCTGTTTCATCAGCCAGGCGCTCGACCACCGGAATAAACTGGATGAATTCGACTCCCGCATCGCACAAAAAATCATAAACCTGCAACGGTTGCTGCGCGCTGGTGCGGTTGACGCAGACCAGCACGTTATAGTCGACATGATGCTTTTGCAGCAGCATCAGGGCACGCATCACCAGCTTATGCGTTGGTCTGTCACCTTTGGTCACGCGATATTGATTGTGGATCTCAGCCGGACCATCCAGAGATAACCCAATAAGAAAATGATTTTCTGCCAGAAATGCACACCATTCGTCATCGAGCAGCACACCGTTAGTCTGGAAGCTGTTACTTACCTTCCTGCCAGTACCGTATTTCGCCTGTAACTTTACGGCACGGCGGTAAAACTCCAGCCCCATCAGCGTTGGCTCACCGCCCTGCCAAGTAAAAGCGACTTCGTTTTGTGGTTCGCTGGCGGCGATATAGTGACGGACATACGCTTCCAGCGTGTCTTCGCCCATATGCGTGACTGGCTTTTCACGGTAAAGGGATTGTTTTTCGAGATAAAAACAGTAGTCACAGTTCAGATTACAATCGGAACCGCTCGGTTTCGCCATCACGTGAAACGCACGCGTTGGAACCTGTTGCAGCATGGTCGCTCCTTGCCTGAAGTCATCCTTCAATAAGTTAAGGGCGAAATCATACCGTGTGGCAATGAGTTACTACGGGCGTTTATTGCGAAGGGAGAGTGATGAAATGCACAGAAAACAAAAAACCCCGCCGAAGCGGGGTTCAAAATTGGTCGGCGAGAGAGGATTCGAACCTCCGACCCACTGGTCCCAAACCAGTTGCGCTACCAAGCTGCGCTACTCGCCGAAATACTGCTTTTTGAATTTTTAGTTCAATTCTTTAAAGTCGTGGTGCGAGGGGGGGGACTTGAACCCCCACGTCCGTAAGAACACTAACACCTGAAGCTAGCGCGTCTACCAATTCCGCCACCTTCGCATTGTCACAACTTCTAATAATGGGGTGGCTAATGGGATTCGAACCCACGACAACTGGAATCACAATCCAGGGCTCTACCAACTGAGCTATAGCCACCACTACAAATCTTGTTACGCGGTATTACTACCACCGCAGCTCAAGCGCCGGGACTAAATGGCGCGCCCGACAGGATTCGAACCTGAGACCTCTGCCTCCGGAGGGCAGCGCTCTATCCAGCTGAGCTACGGGCGCTTAGCGCCGTTGCGGGGGTGGATAATACGGACTTCCCACCCCTCTGTCTAGTCCCTTTTTAAATAAAATGCGCGTTTGGTTACGGTTTGTGCGCTTTGCTGCTTATTTCTCCAGTTTATGCGCTTTACCGTGGCGATTAAGGCCAAAAACTTTATAAATCGCCGTCACCGCCAGCATGAAGATGATGCCGACAAACAGCGACATACGGGTATCTTCATTAAAGTACATACCGATCAAAACGCAAATCAGGAATGCCATTGTTACGTAGTTGGCCCACGGGAACAGGATTGAGCGGAACGGATGGCTGGCAATCGCCGCTTTGTGTGCACGACGAAAACGCAGCTGGCTTATCAAAATCACAAACCACGGCACCATGCCCGGAAGCACGCTGGCACTGTAAACGTAGACAAACACGCGCTGTGGGTTAGGGATGATGTAGTTCAGGCATGAGCCAATTAGCAGGATGACAATGGATACCGCCACTCCTGCAACCGGCACACCGTGACGGGAAACTTTCGCCATCGCCGCCGGTAACTGACGGTTTTTCGCCAGCGCGTAGAGCATACGTCCGCAACTGTACATGCCGCTGTTACAGCCAGAGAGCGCAGCCGTCAGCACCACAAAGTTGATAATGCCCGCCGCTGCGGTAATACCGATTTTGGCAAAAGTCAGTACAAACGGGCTGCCATTGCTGCCAATTTCATTCCACGGGAAAATGGTGACGATAACGAAAATCGCGCCTACGTAGAAAATCAGGATTCGCCACAACACTTTGCCTACGGCACTGCGCAGCGTCACCTGCGGATTCTTCGCTTCACCGGCGGTGATGCCAATCAGCTCCACGCCCTGGTAAGATGCCACCACAATACACAGAGCGGTCAGGAACCCTTTCCAGCCACCCGCAAAGAAACCGCCATGCTCTGTGAGATTGCTAAAACCAATCGACTGGCCGCCATTGCCAAAGCCAAAGAAAATCACGCCCAGGCCAATGACAATCATCACGATGATGGTAGTGACTTTGATCATCGCGAACCAGAACTCAATTTCACCATACAACCGCACCGCTGCCAGATTCGCCAGTGCCACCAGCGCCACCGCGATCAATGCGGGTATCCACTGCGCCATCTCCGGGAACCAGAACTGGACATAAACGCCAATGGCAGTGATTTCTGAGATCCCCACCGCCATCCACATAAACCAGTAAGACCAGGCGGTGAGATAGCCAAAGAACGGGCTCATATAACGATGCGCGTAGACGGCAAACGAACCGGTCACCGGCTCGAGAAACAACATTTCGCCCATTGAGCGCATAATGAAAAAGACGAACAGCCCGGCGATGATATAGGCCAACAATACAGATGGCCCGGCCCATTTCAGGGTGCTAGCGGCCCCCATAAACAGACCAACGCCAATGGTGCCCCCCAGGGCGATGAGTTCGATATGTCGAGCTTCCAGCCCACGCTGTAGCTCTGGTTTGTTATCTGCCATAAATCCTCGTGTTGTGTTTGCATGCTTTCCGGTGTTACCGGTTATCGTTATGGGTACATCGAGTGTTGCGAATGTTTTCGTAATTCAGAAGAAATGGCAAATAAAGCATTAAAAATTTGAATGCTTTGTGTAACAAAAAGACAGGCAGGCGACGAAGTGACCACTCCGTCGCTTTACAGAGAGAGGAAAATCAGAGATCGCCGGTGTAATGCCAGCGTAAATAACGCAGCAAACGAAGCTGGCGCTTAATGCGACTCGGCTGCGAAAGCAGTCTATAAAGCCACTCCAGTCCCAGTTTTTGCCAGATTTTCGGCGCGCGTTTCACGTGACCGGTAAAGACATCGTACGTTCCACCAACGCCCATATACAGCGCATTAGGGTGCACCAGGCGGCAGTCGCGCATGAAGATCTCCTGCTTTGGTGACCCCATTGCGACAGTGACAATTTGCGCACCACTGGCGTGAATACGCTCAAACAGCGCCTGACGCTGCTCGGGTTTAAAATAACCATCCTGGCTGCCAACGATATTCACATTCCACTGGTCGCGCAGTTTAGCTTCGGTCTGCGCCAGCACATCAGGTTTACCGCCCACAAGAAATACCGGCGTCCCTTCCTTGCCTGCGCGCGCCATTACTTCTTCCCAGAGATCGGCACCGGCAACGCGGGAAACCTGTGCCTGCGGGTACTTTTTACGCACCGACCGCACAACGCTAATGCCATCGGCATATTTAAATTCGGCAGCGTTAATTAACTCCCTGACCTCGACGTTATCTTCAATGGTCAGCATTTTTTCGGCATTAATGGCAACCAGCGTTCCCTGCTTAAGCTGCCCATCAGCGAACAGATAATCGAGGGCATGCTGCATATCACGCCAACCGATCAACTGTAAGCCACGCAGCGTATAGGTCGGTGCCGTGGTGGTGTTATTCATTGTTATCCTTCAACCTGCGTCCGGAGCGATGATTTTATTCGTTTATGAACGAGTCCGGCGTTATCAAAAAGCCAGTACAGCAGTTTTGCAATCATCAGGCTTGCGCCGAAGACCACGATAAAAAAGACGACACGCGAGACAAACGAATCCAACCCTTCGCGCGCCAGCACGATCATATTGAAGATCGCCCCGAAGCAGAAACTGTGGAGAATCGCAGCCTTATAGCGATTAGTTTCGCGGTTGCCCAGCTCATACAACCAGTCGAACCACTTGATGATCAGACCAACCACAATCGCCCCGAGCGGGATGAACAACGCGCCGCCCATAACAACCAGTGAGCCTATAAGCGTAGGCGAGATCGCCAGTCCGGAGTGGTTATTCAGCACTTCCCAGGTAAAGTAGTTGGCGGAGTTCAGCACCATACTCGGGCGACCCGGCCACAGCCAGGAAGGGATAAAGACATAGAAATCGCGGACAATTGGAGCCAGGCCCTGGAAGTCGATGTTGTCGTAGTTCTGCAACAGCAACGCCAGATTCTCCCACGGCGAGAAGGTGTCGCGGGTAAGATAGAGAAACGTATAGAACGCCTCATCGCCGCTCACGTTCATTCCGTAGCGTTTTAGCGCCAGCCAGAACATACCGACAATCCCCAGCACGCCCGCAGCCGCCAGCATCCACAGTGAAATCCAGCCGCGAATAATGCCGATAAACAGGAAGATAGCGAACGCGATAATGATATTGGCGCGAGTGCCGCCGACAATCATGTAAGTCAGCAAGCCAAAGGCGACCGTGCTGACGAGGAAAAACAGCCACGCTTTACTGTCCTGGCGCAGAAAGTAGACCACTAACATTGCCGGGATGAAAAAGTAAAAGAAACGCTTTAACGCCACGCCAGAGACTTCGCTGGAGAAGATCTGGCTGTAGGAGTTAAGCCGGAACAGCAAAAAACCGTTATGCATGAAAAAGATGCCAACGCTCACCAGCGCGATACCCATCAGAATCACCCACGTGAGATTGGTTTCCACGCGGTTCATGGTAAACACTGGACGGCGCGGTGCATCAGCAACGCGTTTGCGTAAACGTGTTTTGTAAGTGACGTAGTAAACTGCGTAAAATCCCCCCGCAGAAAGTAACGCCTGCAACAAGATATCTGGCGGCACCACGGCAACATCAAAGCGAAACACCAGCAAGCTGGTCAGCGGGAAGCCGAAGAAAAAGGTCAGCAAAAACAGCAATGAAAAGAAGACATTGAAGTTAAAACGCACGCGGCGAAACTCAAACCATGTCAGCGTGGCGATAAACAGCGTGCAGAGCAGCCAGACAACAAACAGGCCGCTGAATTGCAGCAGGCTCATGCGACCTCCCCGGAGGCAATAGCCAACGCCCGCTGCCAGCCTTGCAGATAGTTCGGGCTAAAGAAGGCAATGGTGTTTTTATCCACCGACGCCAGCTGGCGCTGCGCTTCACGCACAATATCTTCGTTGAGATCGTCAGTGGTAAACAGCACCGGCAAATGCTGTTCTGTCATATCCTGCCAGAACGGATTTTCCCGGTTAAGCACACAAGGAATGCCCGCCTGAATCAGTAAGCACAGCGTACCAATGCCCTGCTGGCGGGCAAAAATAAAGTAGCCGAGATCGCACTGGCGAAGTAGCGCCAGATAGGCGTCAAATTCCAGTTTTTCGCTCAGAACTTGCAGATTTTCTTCGCTGAATAACTCGAGCCCCGCCTGACGAACTTCGTCGATATACGCTTCGTTATTAGGTGGATATCCCATCGGCACCACGACTTTTACCGTATCGCCAAACTGCTGATGAACAGCGCGCAAGGCGGCGATATGCTCATTGCTGCGATCGCCGGAGTTCCCTACCAAAATGGTCATTTTCCCTTCACGTTGCCGATCGTTCGCCATTGTATTGAGAGAAGGGTCCATCCGGGTTGGGAAGTAAATCAGTTCGCCCCGCACCTTTGGATGCGTTTTGGCAAAAAAGCTCAAGTCTCCCCGAGTGGCAAACACACAGCCCACTCGCTTTTGTGCCAGTCGGCGCAGAGGATAAAAGAGTTTATATTTCAATCCACTGGAAACTTCATAGAGATCTGCCCCCCAGATATGCCAGTAAAACTGGCTGGGCTTGATTCCGCCACTAAGCAGCGCCAGCCACAGCTTGGGATTGAACTGGCCGTGGAAGAAAAACCGTTGCTGGCGGTTAGCTTTCGCTTTAGCGATAACGGCTTCTGCCAGTGATTTTTTCCCAGGGAAAAATTGCACAGAAAGCGCCGGACAACTATCACTTAAGCCGTCGTCCTTGCCAGCAACCATAAACTCGCGCGCGTGCTCGCTCGTCGCGGCCAGCGCGTCATTGAAAAACCGCAGAACGGTTTGGTTATGGTGAGGGATATCCGATCCCAGTACGTGAATCAGTACAGTCATGCCCGCCTACGCCAGAGTAAAAACACGCCACAACAAAGAGAGAAATAGACGATATAGGTTGCCATGTAGGCCTGCGCCGCGCCCAGGGCGCCATGCACGGGGATCAACCAGTGGGCAAATACCATCAATAAAGTGAACTGGCTGACTTCCGCCAGAATATAAAAACGCAGCGACGCTTTGGCGATCACTAAATAACCAAAGACATAAGCGCCCACTTTCAACACATCGCCGACCAACTGCCAGGCAAAGAGATCGCGCATGGCGGTAAATTTATTCGACAACAGTAGCCAGATGGCAAAATCACGCAGTAGCCAGACGGTGAAACTCGCTGCCGCCACGGCCGGTAAAACAAATTTCAGCGACTTCACCACTTCCCGAGTGATATCGCGTTTTTCCGTTAGCCGCGACAACGTGGGCAGTAAATATACACTGAACGATGCGGTAATAAATTGCAGGTAGGCGTCGGAAATACTGCTCACCCCTTGCCAGATCCCCACTTCATCCCAGCTATACTGCGCCGCCAGCAGTTTACGCATCATGATGTACGCAACGGGCAAGGTTACCGACGTAATCAACGCCATAAGGGTAAATTTGCTCAACTGCCCTGCCAGACCGTTATCCCAGCTGGGTTTTAGATAGCTTAACGGGATAGCGCCACGCTTAATTAACATGACGGCGGCAGGCATTACCACCAGCGCGGGAATCAGCGCCAGACCAAGCAACGCGCCTTCATAACCGCCAAAACGGTAACTGACATAATAAGCAATAACGCCAATCAGGCTGCCGACAATCAGCGATAACGCATTACCCGCGGCATCGCGAAAGCCTTTCATTAGCGCCAGCAACAGGTTGCCCCAGGCGATCCCCATTTGCACCAGCGCCACTAAACGCACCAGCCCCTGATAGTCGGTATTACCAAACAATCCCTGGCTGATTGGCGCAGCCGCCAGCACAAAGACCAGCGCCATCAGCGTGGAGAAGCCAAGCACCATCGCAGATGAAGTGCCGACCACACGGCGCAGCTGCTGCGGATTATCGTGGTACTGGGCAACGTATTTGGTTACGCCATTAAAGATGCCCGCCCCGGCAAGCACACCGAGCACGGTTATCAACTGGCGGAAATTTGCCGCCAACCCTAGTCCTGCCGGACCAAATGACACCGCCAATAATTTACCAACCAGTAACCCAGCGCCAATCTTGACCAGCGTACTGGCCGCCGTCCACAAGGATGCTTTTGCCAGCGACATATCAGGAGAAGTAGTTCAACAAGGTCGCAATCACCGTGCGCTGATTGACGGGCGACAAGTTGTAGAACAACGGCAGGCGCAGCAGGCGCTCGCTCTCTTTGGTGGTGTAGCGATCTTCACCGTGAAACTCACCAAAGCGTTCACCCGCAGGGCAACCGTGCAGCGGAATGTAATGGAACACCGCCATGATTTCCGCTTCCTTCAGGAAGCTAATCAACGCGCTCCGGTCATCAATATCCCGCAGCTTGATGTAGAACATATGCGCGTTCTGCACGCAGTCATCCGGAATCGACGGCAGTTCGATACGCCCGGCTTTCGCCAGAGGTGCTAACGCATCGTAGTAATTTTGCCACAACGCCAGACGTTGCTGGTTGATACGTTCAGCGGCTTCCAGTTGCGCCCACAGATACGCAGCTTGCAGATCGGACATCAAATAGCTGGAGCCGATATCGCGCCAGGTATATTTATCAACCTGACCACGGAAGAACTGGCTGCGGTTAGTCCCTTTTTCGCGAATAATCTCGGCACGTTCAATCAACGCTTTATCATTAATCAGCGTCGCCCCGCCTTCACCACCCGCCGTGTAGTTTTTGGTTTCATGGAAGCTAAAGCAGCCAATATGGCCAATGGTTCCCAACGCACGCCCTTTGTAAGTGGACATCACGCCCTGAGCGGCATCTTCCACCACAAACAGATTATACTTTTTCGCCAACGCCATAATGGTGTCCATTTCACAGGCCACGCCCGCGTAATGCACCGGCACGATAACGCGCGTTTTGTCGGTGATCGCCGCTTCAATCAGCGTTTCGTCGATATTCATGGTGTCCGGGCGAACATCGACAAAAACGATTTTTGCTCCACGCAGCACAAAGGCGTTGGCGGTGGAGACAAAGGTGTAGCTCGGCATGATCACTTCATCGCCCGGTTGGATATCCAGCAGCAGCGCCGCCATCTCCAGAGAAGCAGTGCAGGATGGCGTCAGCAGTACTTTGGCGCTGCCAAAACGTTGCTCCAGCCACTGCTGGCAGCGACGGGTAAAACCGCCATCGCCGCACAGTTTGCCGCTACCCATTGCCGACTGCATATAGTCGAGTTCGGTGCCCACCACCGGCGGTGCGTTAAATGGAATCATGTGATCACCTGTATAACCAGTACGCGGTGCTTTCTACATTCGCACCACTTTGTATGTATCGTTTAAGCGCGGCGGTGTTGCCCATCTGGGTCGCCACCCGCAATGTTGTTTTACCGCGAGCATACGCCCAGTTTAGCGCCGTTTGCATCAGTTCAGCACCTGCGCCGCGTCCTGCCAGTAAACCAATGCGCGCGTCAGTGGCATTCAACTCTCGTAGAGAAACATAGCCGCGAATCTCTCCGGACGCCGCGCGTAAAACCAGGCATTGATGATCAAAGGTGCCGCGCACGGCATTTTCAATCCACTGCGCGTAAAAGCGACCACTGGCATCGGGTGCATACCACGGCATACGAAAACGGCTTTGGGCGAATGCTTCGCGGGCTAACTGGCGTAGTACTGGAATATCTGCTTCTTGAGCCACTTCCGCACGGCTTTCACTGACGTTGATCACGGAGAGCGCAAAATCCACTTCTCCTTCGACCAGCGAGAATCCCAGCTGTTGCAGGACATCTAGTTCTTCGGTATTGGATGCGGCAATTTTGGCCTGTACTCGTGACCACGGCGCCAAAACGCCTGGCGTCAGGAGCGGTGCGTCAGGACTAATGCGCACGATGGCGCTGTTAACGCCAAAAAAGGCGTTTTCCCAGGTTAGTGGTTCAATACTGGCGCGGACGGGCATTCTCTATCTCCCTCAACACAGTCGTTTACTGTAATCAGTATCAGCGCCAGACTCCTTTGGTATCCACCACATACTGCTGCTGAACATCATCGCCGCTAATGGCTTTAAACTGGCTGTGATCTACCAACATCACCAGCACATCTGCCGTTGCCAGCGCCTCGTCAAGCTGCGCCAGCGTGCAAAGCCCGGTCAGTTTTTTCGGCAACTGGTGAATATTAGGTTCAACAACAAGCGTTTCGCCGCTGTGCCACTGGGCGATCAGTTCAGCGATTTCCATCGCCGGGCTTTCGCGCAGGTCATCAATATTCGGTTTAAACACCAGACCAAAACAGGCAATTTTCAGTTCACTGGCGCGTTTATCAGTGGCAGCCAAACAATCAGCGACCGCCGCTTTCACCTGATCAATCACCCAGAAAGGTTTGTGATCGTTCACTTCACGCGCGGTACGGATAAGCCGCGCCTGCTGTGGGTTCTGCGCCACGATAAACCACGGGTCGACGGCAATGCAGTGACCGCCCACACCCGGACCAGGCTGGAGAATATTGACTCGTGGATGGCGATTCGCCAAACGAATCAGTTCCCAGACGTTAATTCCTTGCTCGGCACAAATCAGCGACAGTTCGTTAGCAAAAGCAATATTCACGTCGCGGAAGCTGTTTTCTGTGAGCTTACACATTTCCGCCGTCCGCGAGTTAGTGACGACACACTCACCTTCGAGGAAAATTTTGTACAGTTCGCTGGCGCGCGCCGAGCAAACTGGCGTCATGCCGCCAATGACGCGATCGTTTTTAATCAGCTCGACCATCACCTGGCCCGGCAACACGCGTTCCGGGCAATAAGCAATATTGACGTCCGCCTGCTCACCCACCTGCTGCGGGAAAGTCAGGTCCGGACGCATCTCTGCTAACCATTCTGCCATCTTCTCGGTTGAACCCACCGGCGAGGTGGATTCAAGGATCACCAACGCGCCTTTTTTCAGCACTGGCGCAATGGAGCGGGCAGCCGATTCGACGTAGGCCATATCCGGCTCATGATCGCCTTTAAATGGCGTTGGGACAGCAATCAGCCAGGCATCAGCCTCAACCGGCGTCGTGCTCGCTCGTAAAAAACCACCTTCTACGGCAGTTTTTACCACGCTCGCTAAATCAGGTTCGACGATATGGATTTCGCCACGATTGATGGTATCAACCGCTTGTTGGTTGATATCAACACCAATCACCTGTTTTTGCCGTGAGGCAAACGCAGCCGCCGTTGGCAGCCCGATATAACCCAGTCCGATAACAGAAATGGTCGCAAAACTCATAGTGATATCCGATTATTTTTTAACGCTTCCAAAATGCGAGAGCATGCCTGACCATCACCATACGGGTTATGGGCTCGGCTCATAGTTTGATATTCATCTTCGTCTTCTAAAAGACGCGTCACTTCCTCGACGATCCGTTGCTTATCCGTCCCCACCAGACGTACCGTACCTGCGGTCACCGCTTCTGGGCGTTCGGTGGTATCGCGCATCACCAGCACCGGTTTACCCAGAGAAGGTGCTTCTTCCTGAATGCCGCCAGAGTCAGTCAAAATCAACCAGGCATGGTTCATCAACCAGACAAACGGTAAATACTCCTGGGGATCAATCAAAATGACATTTTTCACATGCCCCAGAATGCGATTGACCGGCTCTCTGACATTCGGGTTAAGGTGTACCGGATAAACAATCTGGATGTCCTGATGAGTGGTAGCAATTTCAGCCAGCGCATGGCAAATTTCTTCAAAACCACGACCAAAGCTCTCACGCCTATGACCGGTCACCAGAATCATCTTTTTATCGGGGTCGATAAACGGGTAATTTGCCGCCAGTTCTGAACGCAGCGTATCGCTGCTCATTACCTGGTCGCGCACCCACAGCAGCGCATCAATTACTGTATTACCGGTAATAAATATTCGGCTGTCAGCGACGTTTTCACGCAGCAAATTTTGCCGGGAAGTTTCAGTTGGTGAGAAATGGTACATCGCCAGATGCCCGGTCAATGTACGGTTAGCCTCTTCCGGCCACGGCGAATAGAGATCGCCCGTGCGCAGTCCGGCCTCAACGTGACCAACAGGAATTCGCTGATAAAACGCTGCCAGGCTGGTTGCCAGTGTGGTGGTAGTATCACCGTGAACCAGCACAACGTCTGGTTTGAACTCGGCAAGAATAGGTTTTAGTCCTTCCAGAATCCGACAGGTTATCTCTGTCAGGCCCTGTCCTGGCTGCATTATGTTGAGATCGTAGTCAGGTACAATGGAAAAGAGTTTCAGCACCTGATCGAGCATCTCCCGATGCTGCGCAGTGACGCAAACTTTAGCCTCAAAAAAAGGATCTTTTGCCAACGCATGCACCAACGGCGCCATCTTGATGGCTTCCGGGCGCGTACCAAATACAGTCAGTACTTTCACATCGATTCTCTTCGAATAAGCGGCGAGCGCCTTTGCGCTCACCACAGCTGTGTTGCTATTTCGAGCAACGGCGGGTTAATGCGACACCAGCCCCGATCAGCCCCCCGACAATGCCCCACATAATCATCAGGAAGGCACGACGTGGGCTATCGCGTTTTACCGGTTCTTCCGGTGTACGCAAATAGCGATAGGTCTGAAAACGCGGATCCAGGGTTGGACCAACATTAAGGGTGTTTAACATGGCCCGATTCTGATCATAGTCGAGATCAAAGGCTGGGCCGACAGCCTGTAAATTTTCCAGTCGCGCCTGGAGCATCGGACGCCCCAACAGGAACATTTCTGAATCAGGTAATTCCTCGGCTGGCACGTCTGTCGCACTGCGAGAAATATTGTGTTGCTCGGCGATTTTAAGTGCCTGTTCAATACTGTTCATCCGGCGGTCGTAGATGGACTTAGCCACTTCTTCCTGACGCTTCACCTGAGCTTTCATCTGAATAGTGCGCGCCGCCCATGCGCCTTTCAGCTCATCATTCAGATGACTGGCTGCACGCTGGCTGGCAAAAGCAACATATTGACGAAGCAGGTTATTAGCATCGGGGGCGGTTTCGGCAACCAGCTTAACGCTGTCATTGACCGAGCGGGCGAAATCACCAGGAATAAACAGGATGTTGTTGATCATTTCATCCAGCAGAGCCGCATCGGCTTTACTGTTACCGACCATCCGCTGTTTGTAATAGTCAGTCTGCAACCAGAAATCGCGGCGGGTATCCCACGATGCCAGTTGCATAACAAACTCTTTATAGGCTTCATCCATAACCGATGGTTGGTCGGCAGGGGCCATATTTGAACGAACATCCAGGTTACGCAAAAATTGCTGCTGCGAGTAGTAGCCGCCCAGCATATTCACGGTTGGACGATCGGTAATCGCCGTCGCACTCCACTCCTGACGCGCAAAAAAAGTATACGCTAACGCGATTAAGGCAAACGCCAGCCCCATGCCAATAATCCACAGCTTCCCAGCCCACAAGGTACGAAACAACCCACGAATATCCAGTTCATTTTCAGCGTCTTCGGCTGGTTTCCCAGGCATTGGTTGCGTCATTACATCCTCATTTTATTTGGTTAAATTAGGGCTGCCATCACGGTTTCTGCGCAGTCGACGTTTCACGCGTTTGATGAAGCGAGCAACCTTCCAGGCACGCTTAATGCAATAGCCATAGAGGAAGAATGCTAGCAAAAAGAGCACCAGCATGACCCATTCCGGGACAAAATGAGAATATTCTGCCAGTACGCCAATAGAAGCGAGTAGCGCTGCAGCAAGGGTAATCAACACAAACGCCTGACGAGAAGTAAATCCAGCGCGCATGATCAAATGATGAATGTGCTGTCGGTCAGGTGAGAATGGACTCATGCCTTTACGCAAACGACGATACATAATCGCCACCATGTCCATCAGCGGGATAGCAATGATCCATAAGGCGGTAACCGGGCTGATTGGATGCGTAGCTCCCTGGGTAGTTTCCAACAGGATCCAGATAACAGTAAAACCAATCAGCGTACTACCCGCATCGCCCATAAAGACTTTGTAGCGACGCCCCAGAATACCAAGGTTGAGCATGATATAAGGCAGGATGGCGGCGATCATGGCAAAGCACCAGATAGCGAGGCTGGTTTGCCCGTCGAACCACAAAATCATACCGATTGCCGCAAACGAGACACAGGATAACCCGCCCAGCAAGCCATCAATACCATCGACCATGTTGAAGGCATTAATCGCCGCCCAGACAGCAAACAGCGTCAGGAAGTAACCAAACGGTCCAAGCACCATCTCCCAGGAGCCAAAGATATAACCCAAACTACTGAGATAAAGTTTGCCGAACACCATCATAACAATGCCAACAGCTGCCTGTATGGTGGCACGGATTTTTACGCTGATATCAAAACGATCATCCAGCGCGCCAATGAACACAAGCACACCGGCACAAACGAGATAGAGAGCTGCATGTGGAATATAGTAATCGACAATTCCGAACGTGAAGCAAATCCCTGCATAAACCGAAATACCCCCAACGAGCGGTATCAATCCCTGGTGACGTTTGCGGAAGTTAGGTTTATCCACTAAACCGACTTTTTTTGCCACCTTGCGGGCAAAAAACAGAAACAGTGTCGTGAATAAAAAAATACTGATGAGATCAGTACTCACTGTCAGTAAATTCACAATGCATGCTCTCAGAGAAAATTATTAGCTGAAGTATACCCACGAAGACCTTTATTCAGAAGGGGAACTACTTTCTGAATCTCTCAGAAATGAGCAAAAATCAACCAATTGATATGTAAATCGCATAAAACACCCGCAAAAACCAGGAATTTTCACACCATCACAGGTATACCGCTAAGATTACAGATATAAAAGCAAAACGCCACGTAAACACGTGGCGTTTTGCTGTAACACTAACTTATGAGCGTTTCATCATCTCGAAGAAATCATCATTGGTCTTGGTCATCGCAAGCTTATTAATGAGGAATTCCATTGCGTCGATTTCGCCCATCGGGTGAATGATTTTGCGCAGGATCCACATTTTCTGCAGCTCTTCCTGAGTGGTAAGCAACTCTTCTTTACGAGTACCAGAACGGTTGTAGTCGATTGCCGGGAAGACGCGTTTTTCAGCGATTTTACGAGAGAGGTGCAGTTCCATGTTACCAGTACCTTTAAACTCTTCGTAGATAACTTCGTCCATTTTGGAGCCGGTATCGATTAGCGCCGTTGCAATGATGGTCAGGCTGCCGCCCTCTTCCACATTACGTGCTGCACCGAAGAAGCGTTTCGGACGATGCAGGGCGTTGGCGTCCACACCACCGGTCAACACTTTACCGGATGCCGGTACGACGGTGTTGTAGGCGCGAGCCAGACGAGTGATGGAGTCGAGCAGAATAATAACGTCTTTCTTATGCTCAACCAGGCGTTTTGCCTTCTCGATCACCATTTCCGCAACCTGAACGTGGCGAGATGCTGGTTCGTCGAAGGTAGAAGCAACAACTTCACCTTTAACCAGACGCTGCATCTCGGTCACTTCTTCCGGGCGTTCGTCAATCAGCAGAACCATCAGTACGCAGTCTGGATGGTTGTAAGCGATGCTCTGAGCAATGTTCTGCAGCAGCATGGTTTTACCCGCTTTTGGCGGTGCCACAATCAGACCACGTTGCCCACGACCGATAGGCGATGCCAGATCCAGTACGCGTGCGGTTAAATCTTCGGTAGAACCGTTACCACGCTCCATACGCAGACGAGAGTTTGCGTGCAGCGGCGTTAAGTTCTCAAAGAGGATTTTGTTACGGGCGTTTTCTGGTTTGTCGAAGTTAACTTCGTTAACCTTCAGCAGCGCAAAATAGCGTTCACCTTCTTTCGGCGGGCGAATCTTACCAGAGATGGTATCACCAGTGCGGAGGTTGAAACGGCGGATTTGGCTAGGAGAAACGTAGATGTCATCAGGGCCGGCGAGGTAGGAGCTGTCTGCGGAACGGAGGAAACCAAATCCATCCTGCAATATCTCCAGTACGCCATCACCAAAGATATCTTCGCCACTCTTTGCGTGCTGCTTCAGGATGGCAAAAATAATGTCCTGCTTACGCATACGAGCCAGGTTTTCCAGCCCCATATTTTCGCCGAGAGTGATCAGCTCAGAAACCGGCGTATTCTTTAATTCGGTAAGATTCATAGTGGTGTGAGTTCTTAAACTTGGGGTAAATCTCGAACTTAATGTTGTGAATGGTATGGCAGGATCATCCATGCCTGTTTACGGTCATCGACTCATGTCTTTTCGCTGTCTGGTCACAGGAGAGTACGCAGAACTGAAACGACAAGACGGATTGAGTGACGAGCCAGAAATCTGTTCACTTCGCATTTAAGAAAAACAGGAAGCGTTGGATATTACAAGATTCAAACTTAATAAGGTATGTTTAATACGAAGTCAACATTAAGTTAGCATGACTCACGCCGGGCGTCCAGTTTTTAGCGACGGGGCACCCGAACATGAAATTCCCTTACGCCAGGTTAGCGTCGAGGAACTCTTTCAACTGACCTTTAGACAGTGCGCCCACTTTGGTTGCGGCCAATTCGCCGTTTTTGAACAGCAGCAGAGTCGGGATACCACGGATGCCATATTTCGGCGCAGTGCCAGGGTTTTGATCGATGTTCAGTTTTGCAACGGTCAGTTTGCCCTGATATTCGTCAGCGATTTCATCCAGAATCGGGGCGATCATTTTGCACGGACCGCACCACTCTGCCCAGAAATCAACGAGGATCGCCCCGTCCGCTTTGAGTACATCCGTGTCAAAACTGTCGTCAGTCAGGTGAATAATTTTATCGCTCATATATAACTCCACAGGAATAAGCCTGGCGTGTTGGTTTCGTTGTTGGTGTAACATTAACCAACTAAAGGTTGACTTTATTTCACCGGATACGCTTTCGTAAAGCAATAGTAAGCTGATATTCTACCACACTATGAGCAAAACACATTTAACAGAACAGAAGTTTTCCGACTTCGCCCTGCATCCGAAAGTTGTAGAATCCCTTGAAAAAAAAGGGTTTCATAACTGTACGCCCATTCAGGCACTGGCCCTTCCGCTAACGCTGGTGGGTCGTGACGTAGCCGGGCAGGCGCAAACCGGTACCGGAAAAACGATGGCGTTTCTTACGTCAACGTTTCATTATCTTCTCTCTCATCCTGCGATTGCCGATCGCAAGGTGAATCAACCGCGTGCCTTAATTATGGCACCGACGCGTGAACTTGCCGTGCAGATCCACGCCGATGCGGAGCCACTGGCGCAAGCTACTGGCCTGAAATTGGGTCTGGCTTACGGTGGCGACGGCTACGACAAACAGCTGAAAGTGCTGGAAAGCGGCGTTGACATTTTGATTGGCACTACGGGTCGTTTGATCGACTACGCCAAACAGAACCACATCAACCTCGGCGCCATTCAGGTAGTGGTGCTGGACGAAGCCGATCGTATGTACGATCTGGGCTTTATTAAAGATATCCGCTGGCTGTTCCGCCGTATGCCGCCTGCAAACCAGCGTCTCAACATGCTGTTCTCCGCCACGCTTTCGTACCGGGTACGTGAACTGGCGTTCGAGCAGATGAACAATGCCGAATATATTGAAGTGGAACCGGAACAGAAAACGGGCCACCGCATTAAAGAAGAACTTTTCTACCCTTCTAACGAAGAAAAGATGCGTTTATTACAAACGCTGATCGAAGAAGAGTGGCCAGACAGAGCGATTATTTTCGCCAACACCAAACATCGTTGTGAAGAGATCTGGGGTCACCTGGCGGCAGATGGTCATCGTGTTGGCCTGTTAACGGGTGATGTAGCGCAGAAAAAACGTCTGCGTATTCTTGATGAATTTACCCGTGGTGATTTGGATATTCTGGTTGCCACCGATGTTGCCGCGCGTGGCCTGCATATCCCGGCTGTGACGCACGTCTTTAACTACGATTTACCCGATGACTGTGAAGATTACGTTCACCGTATTGGTCGTACAGGTCGCGCTGGCGCAAGTGGTCATTCCATCAGCCTGGCATGTGAAGAGTATGCATTGAATTTGCCTGCTATTGAGACCTATATTGGTCACTCAATTCCGGTAAGCAAATACAATCCGGACGCATTGATGACCGATCTGCCAAAACCGCTGCGCCTCACGCGCCCGCGTACAGGCAATGGTCCGCGTCGTACTGGCGCTCCGCGTAATCGTCGTCGTTCAGGTTAAATAAAAAATGTCATACTCAAAATCATTCAAACTGTATCAAGATGGCAAGAGAATGAATCCCGACGAGCTTATTGTAGTAAGTGATTTGGGTGAAAGAACGCAGCCAACGCAGAGACAGATTGAAGGATGAAGAGTATGGGTTCCACCTCGTCGCTTTATGCCGCTATTGATCTCGGTTCGAATAGTTTTCATATGCTGGTTGTGCGCGAGGTGGCTGGCAGTATCCAGACGCTGACGCGAATTAAACGCAAAGTGCGTCTGGCTGCTGGCCTGAACAGCGAAAATGCCCTGTCTAATGAAGCAATGGAGCGCGGCTGGCAATGCCTGCGTCTGTTTGCTGAACGTTTGCAAGATATCCCTCCCTCGCAAATTCGCGTTGTCGCCACGGCGACGTTACGTCTTGCCGTCAATGCTGGTGATTTCATCGCTAAAGCGCAGGAAATCCTTGGCTGTCCGGTACAGGTCATTAGCGGTGAAGAGGAAGCACGCCTGATTTATCAGGGCGTTGCTCACACCACTGGCGGTGCAGATCAGCGCCTGGTGGTAGATATCGGCGGCGCCAGTACTGAACTGGTAACCGGCACCGGCGCACAAACGACGTCCTTGTTCAGCCTGTCTATGGGCTGCGTTACCTGGCTTGAGCGCTATTTTGCCGATCGTAATCTGGGGCAAGAAAACTTTGTCGCAGCCGAACAAGCCGCGCGCGAAGTGCTACGTCCAGTTGCCGATGAATTGCGCTATCACGGCTGGAAGGTGTGCGTTGGTGCTTCCGGCACCGTGCAGGCTTTGCAGGAAATCATGATGGCGCAGGGTATGGATGAACGCATTACCCTGGCGAAATTGCAGCAACTGAAACAGCGCGCTATTCACTGTGGCAGGCTGGAAGAGTTGGAAATCGAAGGGCTGACGCTGGAACGCGCGTTAGTATTCCCAAGTGGTCTGGCGATCCTGATAGCCATTTTTACCGAGCTGAATATCCAGTGTATGACGCTGGCCGGCGGCGCACTGCGTGAAGGCCTGGTTTACGGTATGTTACATCTGGCGGTCGAGCAGGATATTCGCAGCCGAACACTGCGTAATATTCAACGTCGCTTTATGATTGATACCGATCAAGCACAGCGTGTGGCTAAACTCGCCGCTAACTTGTTCGATCAGGTCGAAAATATCTGGCATCTTGAAGCGATTAGCCGCGATTTACTGGTCAGCGCCTGTCAGCTTCATGAAATTGGCCTTAGCGTTGATTTCAAACAAGCGCCGCAACATGCCGCTTATCTGGTGCGTAACCTGGATCTTCCCGGTTTTACCCCCGCGCAGAAAAAGCTGCTGGCGACGTTATTACTCAACCAGACGAATCCGGTCGATCTCTCATCGCTGCATCAGCAAAATGCCGTACCGCCGCGCGTCGCAGAACAACTCTGTCGTTTACTGCGCCTCGCCATCATTTTTGCCAGCCGTCGTCGTGATGATTTAGTACCAGATATTAAATTACAGGCCGATCATGAGCAGTTGACCTTAACGCTGCCACAAGGTTGGCTGGCCCAGCATCCGCTGGGTACAGAGGTTATCGATCAAGAAAGCCAGTGGCAGAGCTATGTCCACTGGCCGCTGGAAGTGCATTAACGTGCAAGGTGCTGGATGCGATGCTGACGCATCTTTTCCGGCTTCCCCTGGGAGTGATTATTTCCCTCGTTTTGCCGCCATCATCGCTTTCAGATTCGCCAGATGGCTTTGCCCTTTCTGCATCCGTTCTTCGGCGCTGACCACTTTACGCTCTTGTTCCCAAATCAGATCATCCTGCGGCAGCTCCAGCAGGAAGCGGCTTGGCTCCGGGCGCACCAGTTCGCCGTACTGACGGCGTTCTTTACACAGTGTAAAGGTCAATTCCTTCTGGGCGCGGGTAATGCCGACATAGGCCAGTCGCCGCTCCTCATCGATATTATCTTCATCGATGCTGCTCTGGTGCGGCAAAAAACCTTCTTCCATACCGACCATGTAGACATAGGGAAACTCCAGCCCTTTCGACGCGTGCAGAGTCATCAGTTGCACCTGATCCAGTTCTTCCTCGCTTTCCCCCCGTTCCATCATGTCGCGAAGAGTAAAGCGCGTCACCACCTGGGTTAACGTCATCGGCTCATCCAGTTCGCTGCCTTCCAGCATCTCCGTCATCCAGCTAAATAACTGGTTAACGTTCTTCATGCGCATTTCGGCGGCTTTCGGACTGGGCGATGTTTCATACAGCCAGGATTCATAATCCATGCCGTGGATCAGATCACGCACCGCGGCAATCGGCTCCCGCTCCGCCAGACGCTGGATTTCTGCCAACCAGTGAGTGAAGCGGGTCAATGCTTCATAACCACGTCCGCTAAGCGTCTGACTCAGGCCCATATCAAAGCTGGCGGTAAACATGCTTTTATTGCGCGTCATCGCCCACTCACCCAGCTTTTTCAGCGTAGCCGGGCCAATCTCTCGCTTCGGCGTGTTAACGATACGCAGAAATGCGCTGTCATCGTCCGGGTTAGTCAGCACGCGCAGATAAGCCAGCAAATCCTTGATTTCAGGACGAGAGAAAAACGACGTACCACCGGATATTTTGTACGGGATGCGGTTTTGCATCAGGAATTTTTCAAACACCCGCGACTGATGGTTACCGCGATAAAGAATAGCGTAATCTTTGTACTGCGTTTTATTGACGAAGTGATGTGCAATCAACTCCCCCGTGACGCGCTCTGCTTCATGTTCCTCGTTATTCGCGCTTAAAACTTTTAGTTCCGCGCCGTAGCCCAGTTCGGAGAACAGACGCTTTTCAAAGACGTGCGGGTTATTGGCGATCAGAATATTCGCCGCTTTCAGAATACGCCCGGAAGAGCGGTAGTTCTGCTCGAGTTTAATCACCTTCAACGCCGGGAAATCCTGACTCAGCAGCACCAGGTTTTGCGGACGTGCGCCGCGCCAGGAGTAGATCGACTGGTCGTCATCGCCCACCACGGTAAAGCGCGCGCGGCTGCCCACCAGCAGTTTCACCAGTTCATACTGGCTGGTGTTGGTGTCCTGATACTCATCCACCAGCAGGTAGCGAATTTTGTTCTGCCAGCGCTCGCGGACTTCTTCATTGCGTTGCAGCAGCAACGTCGGCAATAAAATCAGATCATCGAAATCGAGAACGTTACAGGCTTTCAGGTGTGCATCATACAGCCCATAACAATGGGCAAAAATACGGTCCCGCTCGCCCTTTGCCTCTGCCGCCGCCTGCGCCGGTGTTTTGAGATCGTTCTTCCAGTTGGAGATGGTCGAAATTAGCTGTTGCAGGAGAACTTTGTCATCTTCAATCAGCCCCTCGGTCAACTCTTTAAGCAAAGCAAGCTGATCGGTATCGTCAAACAGCGAAAAGTTAGCCTTCATCCCCAGCGCCGCATACTCGCGTTTGATGATATCCAGCCCCAGCGTGTGGAAGGTGGAGATCATCAGCCCGCGCGCCTCTTTACGCCCCAGCGTCTGCCCGACACGCTCTTTCATCTCGCGCGCCGCCTTATTGGTAAAGGTCACCGCCGCGATATGTCGCGCCTGATAACCGCAACCGCGGATCAGATGGGCGATTTTATTGGTGATAACACGAGTTTTACCGGAACCCGCGCCCGCCAGCACCAGGCAGGGGCCGGTAACGAATTCGACAGCTTGTTGTTGGCCGGGGTTTAGACGCATAGGAAAATCGCTCAATGAAAGTCGGGAGGGGAAAATAACAGCGTGGTAGTATAGCCAGCCTCATCCTTACCACTCAAGGCACGATCATGGCAAAAACAGCAGCAGCACTGCATATCCTTGTAAAAGAAGAGAAACTGGCTCTGGATCTTCTCGAGCAGATTAAGAACGGTGCCGATTTCGGCAAGCTGGCGAAGAAACACTCCATTTGCCCGTCAGGCAAACGCGGCGGTGATTTAGGTGAATTCCGCCAGGGTCAGATGGTTCCGGCGTTCGATAAAGTGGTTTTCTCTTGTCCGGTGTTGGAGCCGACTGGCCCGCTGCATACCCAGTTCGGTTACCACATCATTAAGGTGTTATACCGCAACTAACAGCAAGGCCTTCTCCAGGAGAAGGCCTTGAACTCTGAATCGCTATTAACCCGCAACAGCAATACGTTTCATATCCGTCATATAGCCGCGCAGTTTCTTACCTACCTGCTCAATCGCATGGCTGCGAATCGCTTCGTTCACATCACGCAACTGCGCGTTATCTACCGCACCTTCCGGAATAGCTTTACCCAGGTCGCCCGGTTGCAGCTCTGCCATAAACGGTTTCAGCAGCGGTACACAAGCGTAAGAGAACAGATAGTTACCGTACTCGGCGGTATCAGAGATAACCACGTTCATTTCGTACAGACGCTTACGGGCGATGGTGTTGGCAATCAGCGGCAGTTCATGCAGTGATTCATAGTAAGCAGACTCTTCAATGATGCCGGAATCAACCATGGTTTCGAACGCCAGTTCAACACCCGCTTTCACCATCGCGATCATCAGTACGCCCTTATCGAAGTACTCCTGCTCGCCGATTTTGCCTTCATACTGCGGCGCGGTTTCGAACGCGGTTTTGCCGGTTTCTTCACGCCAGGTCAGCAGTTTCTTATCGTCGTTGGCCCAGTCCGCCATCATGCCGGAGGAGAATTCGCCGGAGATGATGTCGTCCATATGTTTCTGGAACAGCGGTGCCATGATCTCTTTCAGTTGTTCTGACAGCGCGTAAGCACGCAGTTTCGCCGGGTTAGAGAGACGGTCCATCATCAGCGTGATGCCGCCCTGTTTCAGCGCTTCGGTGATGGTTTCCCAACCGAACTGAATCAGTTTTTCTGCGTATGCCGGATCGGTGCCTTCTTCCACCAGCTTGTCGAAGCACAGCAGAGAGCCAGCCTGCAACATACCGCACAGAATAGTTTGCTCGCCCATCAGGTCAGATTTCACTTCTGCAACGAAGGACGATTCCAGCACGCCCGCACGGTGACCACCGGTTGCTGCCGCCCAGGCTTTAGCGATCGCCATGCCTTCGCCTTTCGGATCATTTTCCGGGTGAACGGCGATCAGCGTCGGTACGCCGAACCCACGTTTGTACTCCTCACGTACTTCGGTGCCAGGGCATTTCGGCGCAACCATTACTACGGTGATGTCTTTACGGATCTGCTCGCCCACTTCGACGATGTTGAAACCGTGCGAGTAACCCAGCGCCGCGCCGTCTTTCATCAGCGGCTGTACGGAACGCACTACATCAGAGTGCTGCTTGTCTGGCGTCAGGTTAACCACCAGATCCGCCTGCGGGATCAGTTCTTCGTAAGTGCCAACTTTAAAACCGTTTTCGGTCGCTTTACGCCAGGATGCGCGCTTCTCGGCAATCGCTTCTTTACGCAGAGCGTAGGAGATATCGAGACCAGAATCACGCATGTTCAGGCCCTGGTTCAGACCCTGTGCGCCACAGCCGACGATGACCACTTTTTTACCCTGAAGGTAGCTCGCGCCGTCGGCGAATTCATCGCGCCCCATAAAGCGGCATTTGCCCAACTGTGCCAGCTGCTGGCGCAGATTCAGTGTATTGAAGTAGTTAGCCATGGTGATTCCTCGTGATGTTGTGCTTCTTATTGTTCGGTTCGCGTTTGCGAGATTGAATTCACTATATGACAGGAAATTTATTGCGGAAATTGATATATTCACAACGTCACATTGCAATTTTTGCAACGTCAACATTGAGGACTGCGCCATTGGATTTACGCGTTCTGAAAACCTTCCTGCATCTGGCGGAAAGCCGCCATTTTGGCCGCAGCGCGCGGGCGATGCACGTAAGCCCATCCACGCTCTCACGGCAGATTCAGCGCCTGGAAGAAGATCTTGGTCAGCCGCTGTTTGTGCGCGATAACCGCACGGTAACGCTGACGGAAGCGGGGGAAGAGCTGCGTGTTTTCGCCCAGCAAACGTTGTTGCAGTATCAGCAACTGCGCCACACCATCGATCAGCAAGGGCCGTCGCTCTCTGGAGAATTACATATCTTCTGCTCGGTGACCGCCGCTTACAGCCATCTTCCACCGATTCTCGACCGCTTCCGCGCGGAACATCCGTCAGTGGAGATTAAACTCACTACTGGTGATGCGGCAGATGCGATGGAAAAGGTGGTCACTGGCGAAGCGGATCTGGCAATTGCTGGTAAACCGGAAACCTTGCCCGGCGCAGTGGCGTTTTCGATGCTGGAGAATCTGACGGTGGTGCTGATCACGCCTGCCCTACCGTGCCCGGTGCGTAATCAGGTTTCGGTAGAGAAGCCGGACTGGTCTACAGTGCCGTTTATCATGGCCGACCAGGGACCGGTACGCCGCCGCATTGAACTGTGGTTTCGACGCAATAAAATCAGCAACCCGATGATTTACGCCACGGTTGGCGGACATGAAGCGATGGTATCGATGGTGGCGCTCGGCTGCGGCGTGGCCTTGTTGCCGGAAGTGGTGCTGGAAAACAGCCCGGAACCGGTGCGTAACCGCGTGATGATTTTAGAGCGCAGCGATGAGAAAACGCCGTTTGAACTGGGTGTGTGTGCGCAGAAAAAGCGGCTGCATGAGCCGCTGATTGAGGCGTTCTGGAAGATTTTGCCGAATTAGTTTTACGGCCCCACCATTACCCGAACGGGCTTCCCAATACGACTTAGCATATTCACCAAAGCATCGATGGTGAATTTGCTGCATTTCTTGTTGACGACATCAGAGACGCGCGGCCGTGATATATGTAAAACGGTTGCCACCTCGGCTTGCTTCATCTGGTTTTGCTTAATCCAGAGGGTAATTTCTTCCATGAGCTGTTCTTTGATGACTAACGTGTTTTCAATTTCACTCAGGGAATCAGCGTAAAGCTTTTCAGCTTCCTGCTTATCAAACCCCAAATCAGCAAAAACATTACCGCCAGATGGCGTCACA
Organism: Escherichia sp. E10V5; assembly: GCF_004212315.1. Taxonomy (NCBI): domain Bacteria; kingdom Pseudomonadati; phylum Pseudomonadota; class Gammaproteobacteria; order Enterobacterales; family Enterobacteriaceae; genus Escherichia; species Escherichia sp. E10V5. Next base: position 10,597 of record NZ_RHJM01000038.1, on the reverse strand, counting down.
TGGCGAATATCACTATCAGTTTTGGCAATCACAGGCTGTTTCTCCGTTGTTGCACCACCCGGTTATAACGCGTTCTGGCGATGTTTTTATCGTGCTGACTGGTTTGTTGCGTCTGTTTCTGGAAACTATGCAAAACGTAGAGCGCTTCTACGAACTTCGCAACATACATAACGCGATAGATGCCATTGTTGTCACGAATACGAATTTCATTTACCCCAGCCCCAATTTCTGAAAACGGTTTCCAGTCATCGGGTTCAATTCCATACTGAATTTTGTGAAGCTGATAACCGACGGCTTTACGTACCGTTATGGGAAAAGCCAGGAGATCCTCCAGAGAAGATCCCACCCATCGAATTTCTTTTTCATTGGAGAGAGCTAGGGTGAGTAACATAACATCCTTGTGTATAAAATTTTATACATTACTTTTGACTGGTGCAAGTGATAGCGGTGCAAAAATAACCAAAATGGCGGTGCTAACGATATTGTGAGCCGAGTTTCACCACAAGCAGGTTGAGCGCCTTCTGGAAAACGTCTCGCAAAATTGAATGAGTGGATGCTTCGGACTGGCAGAAAAGCCCAATAACTGAGGGAAGATCATATCTGGATATTAGGCCCACTTTACTTTGTGGGCCTGAAAACCGAAAAGCTGAGTTAACCCGCCAAAAAGAATCTAAACGCCGGGTTATTGGTTTCGTCGTGGCAATCGTAGCCCAGTTCATTCAGCCGGGTTTCAAAATCCGGTTCATGGTCGCCAAGCTCAAACGCCGCCAGCACGCGTCCGTAGTCAGTACCATGACTGCGATAATGGAACAACGAAATGTTCCAGTGCGTACCCAGCGTGTTGAGGAAACGCAGCAGCGCGCCCGGTGATTCCGGGAATTCGAAGCTGTAGAGACGTTCCTGCAACGGATGCGATGGACGTCCGCCGACCATATAGCGCACGTGAAGCTTCGCCATTTCGTCGTCGGAGAGATCAACCACGCTGTAGCCGCCATCGTTGAGCATCTGCAAAATTTCTTTGCGCTCTTCGAGGCCGCGGCTTAAGCGCACGCCGACAAAGATGCAGGCGTTTTTGGCATCGGCAAAGCGATAGTTGAACTCGGTGACCGAGCGCCCGCCAAGCAGCTGGCAGAATTTGAGGAAACTGCCTTTTTCTTCCGGGATGGTTACCGCCAGCAACGCTTCACGCTGTTCGCCCAGTTCGCAGCGTTCCGAGACGTAGCGTAGGCCGTGGAAATTGACGTTTGCCCCCGAAAGTACATGCGCCAGTCGTTCTCCGCGAATGTTGTGCTGGGCGATGTATTTTTTCATTCCCGCCAGCGCCAGCGCGCCAGACGGCTCCGCCACCGCGCGCACATCTTCGAACAGGTCTTTCATCGCCGCACAGATAGCATCGCTGTCGACGGTGATGATGTCGTCGAGATACTCCTGGCATAAACGGAAGGTTTCATCGCCGATGCGTTTTACCGCAACGCCTTCAGCAAATAGCCCTACGCGCGGCAAATCAACGGGATGACCTGCATCCAGCGCCGCTTTCAGGCAGGCGGAGTCTTCCGCTTCCACGGCGATCACTTTGATTTGCGGCATCAGCTGTTTGATCAGCACTGCCACACCCGCCGCCAGGCCGCCGCCGCCGACCGGTACAAATACGCGATCAAGATGGGCGTCCTGCTGGAGCAGTTCCAGCGCCAGCGTGCCTTGCCCGGCGATCACCATCGGATGATCGAACGGCGGTACCCAGGTGAAGCCCTGCTGCTGCGACAGTTCAATTGCTTTGGCTTTCGCTTCATCGAAGTTTGCGCCGTGAAGCAGCACTTCGCCACCGAAGCCGCGCACCGCATCAACTTTGATGTCAGCGGTGGCGGTTGGCATGACGATCAGCGCCTTCACGCCTAACCGTGCGGAAGAAAACGCCACGCCCTGCGCGTGGTTACCCGCCGAGGCAGTGATCACGCCATGCGCTTTCTGTTCTTCCGTCAGGCCCGCCATCATGGCGTATGCGCCACGCAGCTTAAAGCTGTGCACTGGCTGGCGGTCTTCGCGCTTCACCAGAATCACGTTATCAAGACGCGACGACAGCTTTTCCATTTTTTGTAGCGGCGTGACCTGCGCCGCTTCATAGACCGGTGCGCGTAGCACCGCTCTTAAATATTCGGCACCTTCCGGAGCGCCGGAGAGGGGTTGTGAGTCTGCCATCATTAACCCCCCAGTTTCGATTTATCGCGCACCGCACCTTTGTCGGCGCTGGTTGCCAGGCTGGCGTAGGCGCGCAAGGCAAAGGAAACCTGGCGTTCACGGTTTTTCGGCGTCCAGGCCTGGTCGCCACGCGCTTCCTGCGCTTCACGACGCGCGGCAATTTCCTGCTCGCTCAGTTGCAACTGAATGCCGCGATTCGGAATGTCGATTTCGATCAGGTCGCCATCTTCAATGATCGCGATATTGCCCCCGCTTGCCGCTTCCGGTGAAACGTGGCCGATGGAGAGGCCGGAAGTCCCGCCGGAGAAACGACCGTCGGTGAGCAGCGCACAGGCTTTGCCGAGTCCCATCGATTTCAGGAAGCTGGTTGGGTAGAGCATTTCCTGCATGCCAGGGCCGCCTTTCGGGCCTTCATAGCGGATCACCACGACATCACCCGCGACGACTTTACCGCCGAGGATCGCTTCTACCGCGTCGTCCTGGCTTTCGTACACTTTCGCCGGGCCGGTGAATTTGAGGATGCTGTCATCGACGCCTGCGGTTTTCACGATGCAGCCGTTTTCCGCAAAGTTACCGTAGAGTACCGCCAGGCCGCCGTCTTTGCTGTACGAGTGCTCCAGCGAGCGGATGCAGCCGTTTGCGCGATCGTCATCGAGAGAATCCCAACGGCAATCCTGCGAGAATGCTTGTGTAGTACGAATGCCCGCTGGGCCAGCGCGGAACATATTTTTTACCGCGTCATCCTGGGTCAGCATAACGTCGTATTGTTCCAGCGTTTGCGGCAACGTCAGGCCAAGTACGTTTTTCACATCACGGTTCAGTAACCCCGCGCGATCCAGTTCGCCGAGAATACCGATAACACCACCAGCACGATGAACATCTTCCATATGGTATTTCTGGGTGCTCGGCGCAACTTTACACAGCTGCGGAACCTTTCGGGAAAGTTTATCGATATCACTCATGGTGAAGTCGATTTCCGCTTCCTGCGCCGCCGCCAGCAGGTGAAGTACCGTGTTGGTAGAACCGCCCATTGCGATATCCAGCGTCATGGCGTTTTCAAACGCCGCCTTACTGGCGATATTACGCGGCAGTGCACTTTCGTCGTTTTGCTCGTAGTAACGTTTGGTCAATTCAACAATGCGTTTACCGGCATTGAGGAACAGCTGCTTACGGTCGGCGTGGGTCGCCAGCAGCGAGCCATTACCCGGTTGCGACAGGCCCAACGCTTCGGTCAGGCAGTTCATCGAGTTAGCGGTAAACATCCCGGAGCAGGAACCGCAGGTTGGGCAGGCGGAACGTTCAACCTGATCGCTCTGGGAGTCAGAAACTTTCGGGTCTGCCCCCTGGATCATCGCATCAACCAGATCGAGCTTGATGATCTGATCGGACAGTTTGGTTTTCCCGGCCTCCATCGGGCCGCCGGAAACGAAGATCACCGGAATGTTTAATCGCAGGGAAGCCATCAGCATCCCCGGGGTGATTTTGTCGCAGTTAGAGATGCAGACCATGGCGTCGGCGCAATGGGCGTTGACCATATACTCAACGGAATCAGCGATCAGTTCGCGAGATGGCAGTGAATAAAGCATCCCCCCGTGGCCCATGGCAATCCCATCATCCACCGCAATGGTGTTGAACTCTTTGGCAACACCGCCAGCCGCTTCAATTTGTTCGGCGACCAGTTTACCGAGATCGCGCAGATGGACGTGACCCGGTACAAATTGGGTGAACGAGTTCACAACCGCGATAATCGGCTTACCGAAATCGGCGTCGGTCATTCCGGTGGCGCGCCACAGCGCACGAGCACCCGCCATATTACGACCATGAGTGGTGGTGGCGGAACGGTACTTAGGCATACTTTATTTACTCCCAGTGTCTGTCTCGTAAATGGGACGGTGCGTGCCGTCCCATTTTTTGTATTTATTGATTAACTTGATCCAACCAGCCCCATTTATCTTCGGTTTCGCCAGTGAAGAGGCCGAAGAAGGCTTGCTGAATGCGTTTGGTAACCGGGCCGCAACGGCCTTCGCCAACCTGAATCCCGTCTACGCTGCGCACTGGCGTGATTTCTGCCGCCGTACCGGACATAAACACTTCATCCGCCAGGTACAGTGATTCGCGCGACAGCACCTGCTCACGCACTTCAATTCCCAGCTCTTTCGCCAGTTTGATGATGGCGTCACGGGTGATACCCGGCAGCGCGGAAGAGGTAAACGGTGGGGTGAACAGCACACCGTCTTTCACTTCAAACAGGTTTTCGCCTGCGCCTTCAGAGATGTAACCGTTCACATCCAGCGCGATACCTTCCTGATAACCGTGGCGGCGCGCTTCGCTACCCACCAGCAGGGAAGAGAGGTAGTTACCGCCGGCTTTTGCCGCGGTTGGGATGGTGTTTGGTGCTGCGCGGTTCCAGGAGGAAACCATCGCATCGATCCCCTGCTCCAGCGCTTCTGCCCCCAAATACGCTCCCCACGGGAAAGCGGCGATAATCACGTCGGTTGAGTATCCCGCAGGCGGGTTTACGCCCATGCCAACATCACCGACGAAGATCAGCGGACGGATATAGGCGCTGGTGAGATTGTTTTTGCGGATCACGTCACGACAAGCTTCCATCAGCTCATCAATGCTCTGCGAAACCGGGAAGCGATAGATTTTGGCGGAGTCATGCAGACGCTGCATATGCTCACGATGGCGGAATACAACCGGTCCTTTGTGCGAGTCGTAGCAACGGATGCCTTCAAAAACCGAGGTGCCATAGTGCAGCGCGTGCGACATCACATGCACCTTCGCGTCTTCCCAGCGAACCATCTCCCCATTGAACCAAATGTAATCAGCTTTCTTCGTGGTCATTTTTATATTCCTTTTGCGCTCAGGCGCGGATTTGTTGTGATGTGGTTGTGCTCTGGCAGATGGCAACGTGTGCGACGTCCACCAGTTTATTTAACTGACTAAACAGTAAGTCGACCGACCGTGGGCTGGCAACGGTCAATTCGATATTTATATTTTGTGCATCGCTGGCGGCGGCCATATTCATTGAGCAGACGTGGAAACCACGATGACGCACCACGCGTAAAACACGTTCTAAGGTTTCCGGATTGAAGCGAGCCGATACATTGACCTGATGTTGCATCATGATAATTTCTCCAACATTTCTGAATTACTGGCACCAGGCGGCACCAGCGGCCAGACGTTCTCAAGTTCGTCGATTGAGACATGAAGCAGGTATGGCCCATCACTGTTCAGCATGGTGTCGAGTGCCGCTTCAACCTGGTCTTTACGGGTGATGTGTTGGCCAGGGATGCCGAAGGCGCTGGCTAACATGAGGAAATCGGGGTTATCGGTAAGGGTGGTTTCGCTGTATCGTTCCTGGAAAAACAGTTGCTGCCATTGTCGAACCATCCCTAACCGTTGGTTATCGAGTAAGACGATTTTCAACGGTAACTGCTTGCGTTTTACGGTGCCCAGCTCTTGCACATTCATCATGAAAGAGCCGTCACCGGAGATACAGACAACGGTATCGTTCGGTCGTGCGACTTGCGCGCCAACCGCTGCCGGTAAACCGAATCCCATAGTGCCTAATCCGCTGGAGGTGATGAAATTTTCCGGGCGAGTATGGGCGATGTGCTGCGCAGCCCACATCTGGTGCTGCCCCACATCTGTGGTCACGACGCAATCCGCAGGTTTACGATCCGACAGTTGTTTTAACAACAACGGCGCGTAGATAGCATCACCGGGATGGTCGTAACGCCAGGCATGTTCATCACGCAGCTGCGCGCAGTATTGCTGCCAGTCATTGATATTTAACGTGTGCTGTAATGCTGGTAACAGAGCATTTAAATCACCCTGTAATGCCACATGTGCCTGACGCAGCTTGTTCATTTCTGCCGGGTCGATATCCATATGGATAACGCTGGCGTGTGGCGCGAAAGTGTTCAGCTTGCCGGTCACCCGGTCATCAAAACGTGCACCCACGGCGATCAGTAAATCACATTCCTGCACCGCGAAGTTCGCCGCTTTGGTGCCGTGCATTCCCAGCATTCCCAGATAGTACGGATAATCTGCTTCAACTGCGCCCAGTCCTTTCAACGTGCAGGTGGCAGGCATTTTTGTGGCAGAGAGAAATTCACGCAAAGCGGGAACAGCCTGCGCCATGCCCACGCCACCGCCAACGTACAGCATCGGTTTTTGCGCTTTTGCCAGCATCTGGCGCGCTTGCTCGACTTCGGCATGGGGAAAAGACACTTCGTTTTCAACGGTGGTGAACCACGGTTCCAGATCGCCGCTGGCTAACTGGATATCTTTTGGGATATCGACCAGAACTGGACCTGGACGACCTGAGCTGGCAACGTCGAATGCTTCAGCCATGATGCGCGGCAACTCTTCCAGCGACTGCACCAGAAAGCTGTGCTTGGTACAGGCTAATGACAATCCCAGTACATCCACTTCCTGAAATGCATCGGTGCCGATGAACGGTGCAGACACCTGACCGGTGATGGCAACAACAGGGATGGAATCTAACAGCGCGTCCGCAAGCCCGGTTATCAGGTTGGTTGCGCCCGGACCAGACGTGGCGATACATACGCCAGTTTTGCCAGTAGCACGGGCATAGCCGATAGCCGCCATTGCCGCTCCCTGCTCATGTCGGCACAGCAAGTGCTCCACGCCGCCGTCATACAATGCATCGTAAACCGGCATAATTGCGCCACCCGGATAACCGAAAACGGTGTTCACACCCTGTGCCCGCAACGCATGTACCACCCACTGTGCGCCATTCATAGTTAGTTCCCCGTCCTGAATCTTGAGAAACAGAATTTTGTGCTGTTATTCATTGTCTGCTCCTCGGTTATGTTTTTAAGGTCAAAAAAAACCCCCGGACCTTTCGGTGCGGGGGTCTTAGTTCGTTAAGGCTTGATCTCTAAGCCTTTCCTCGTCCAAGTGCAGCCCCGCACGGTGGGATAATAATCACCACCACGCTAATCACGACCAGGCTAATCACTCGTAGAAGGGCTGTCATTTTGTCTTTTCTTGCATCTTGTTCGAAGGAATACCTAAAGAGTTACCATAGATTTTGCGAATGGCACAAGATATTTTTTAATCACGTTTTGTTGTATTCCCAATCATTTCGATAAAAATCATTGTTTTTTATATAAAAAAAGGTGAGTGAAAAAAATTCAATTTCCGTATGTTTCTTACCCTCGCCCAGAGGCTAATTTTTTTACTTCTCATTTTTGCGAGAGTTATTCCATCACTCATACAACTCAGTTCACGTTGCATAAATAAACGGGAATCAGCCGCTAATTAACGCAATCTGGCAGACTACAGCAGCGATCTCTTATGCTCATAATAGTGGCTCAAGGAGGGCTTATGTCACTGTCAATTGTTCATACTCGTGCAGCTCTGGGAGTAAACGCACCCCCGATCACTGTTGAGGTTCATATCAGTAAAGGTCTACCAGGATTAACGATGGTGGGCTTACCAGAAACAACGGTAAAAGAAGCACGCGATCGCGTGCGCAGCGCCATTATCAATAGCGGATATGAATATCCGGCGAACAAAATCACCATTAACCTTGCACCAGCCGACCTGCCGAAAGAAGGAGGGCGATATGATTTACCTATCGCTATTGCTTTGCTGGCAGCTTCTGAACAGCTTACAGCCAATAAGTTGCATGAATATGAATTAGTCGGGGAACTGGCGCTTACAGGCGCTCTGCGCGGCGTTCCTGGCGCAATCTCCAGTGCAACTGAAGCCATTAAGTCAGGCAGAAAAATTATCGTCGCGAAAGATAACGAAGATGAAGTGGGGCTAATTAACGGTGAAGGATGCCTGATAGCCGATCATCTGCAGGCTGTCTGTGCGTTTCTCGAAGGTAAGCATGCTCTCGAACGCCCGTCACCAACTGATGTTGTATCCCGGATATTACAACATGATCTCAGTGATGTTGTCGGTCAGGAGCAAGGAAAGCGAGGGCTGGAAATTACCGCCGCAGGGGGCCACAACCTTTTACTGATTGGACCACCAGGAACAGGTAAAACAATGCTCGCCAGCCGTATTAATGGCTTATTGCCAGATTTAAGTAATGAAGAAGCTCTGGAGAGTGCCGCAATATTAAGCCTGGTGAATGCCGAGTCAGTGCAAAAACAATGGCGGCAGCGCCCGTTCCGCTCACCGCATCACAGTGCGTCGTTAACTGCGATGGTGGGCGGTGGTGCAATTCCAGGGCCAGGTGAAATTTCGCTGGCGCATAACGGCGTGCTTTTTCTTGATGAGCTACCTGAATTTGAACGGCGTACACTGGATGCCTTGCGAGAGCCGATTGAATCCGGGCAGATCCATCTTTCACGCACGCGAGCAAAAATAACCTATCCAGCCCGTTTCCAGCTTGTTGCGGCGATGAACCCCAGCCCTACCGGACATTATCAGGGAAACCATAACCGCTGCACACCAGAACAAACATTACGTTATCTCAACCGACTCTCTGGTCCCTTTCTTGACCGCTTTGACCTTTCACTGGAGATCCCATTACCGCCCCCCGGCATTTTGAGTAAAGCGGTAGTGCCAGGAGAAAGCAGCGCCACCGTTAAACAACGTGTAATGGCCGCCAGAGAGCGCCAATTTAAGCGGCAGAATAAACTGAATGCCTGGCTGGATAGCCCGGAAATACGGCAATTCTGCAAGCTTGAGAGCGCAGATGCGCAGTGGCTGGAAGAAACGCTGATCCATCTGGGGTTATCGATTCGTGCCTGGCAGCGATTACTGAAAGTAGCACGAACCATTGCTGATATTGATCAGTCTGACATCATCACACGCCAGCATTTGCAGGAGGCGGTTAGCTATCGTGCGATTGACCGCTTGCTCATCCATTTACAAAAACTGCTGACATAAAAAAAGGGCATTTCGCCCTTTTTATTAATCGTCGGAATCGGTGTAGTCTTCAGCACCTTCGACCTGCGGTTTACCGCCGGAAAGGGTATGAAAACGTTTTGGACGTTTAATACGCGTCATATACTTGGACCACACGCGTTCTGCTTCTGTCACTGGCTCACGTTCGCCACGGCATACTGCTACGAAGAGTTTCTCTTCCTCGGTAACCGGCTCGCGCTTGCCGAGATCCAGCTCATTGAAGGCATAACCATGACGCTCAAGCAGTTGTGCCTCTTTGATGGTGAAATCACCATGACGAGAGAATCCACGTGGATAATGTTTATTGTCGAAATATCGATTAGTCGTCGTAAAGCTTTCCGCCATCCTGCACGCTCCTAATTCTTTGACCGAGCTAGTTATGGCGCGGAGTATTAGTTACGCTTGACAGAGTGTAAAACAAAACATTTAAATCATAACGACAAATAATTTTGCGGAGAGCACTGTGGATACGGAATTGTTAAAAACTTTCCTGGAAGTTAGCCGAACGCGTCACTTTGGTCGAGCGGCTGAATCGCTCTATCTGACCCAATCAGCCGTGAGCTTTCGAATCAGACAACTGGAAAATCAACTGGGTGTGAATCTTTTCACCCGCCATAGAAACAATATCCGTTTAACCGCTGCCGGAGAAAAGCTTCTGCCTTATGCAGAAACGCTCATGAGCACCTGGCAGGCCGCCCGCAAGGAGGTGGCGCATACCTCACGACATAATGAGTTTTCTATCGGTGCCAGCGCCTCGCTGTGGGAGTGTATGCTTAATCAGTGGCTGGGGCGCTTGTATCAGAATCAGGATGCCCACACAGGCTTGCAATTTGAAGCGCGGATTGCTCAACGACAGTCTCTGGTAAAACAGCTACATGAACGTCAACTTGATCTTCTTATTACCACTGAAGCGCCCAAAATGGACGAATTTAGTAGCCAGTTGTTGGGACATTTCACTTTAGCGCTCTATGCCAGCGCCCCCTCTAAGTTAAAGGGTGATCTTAACTATCTGCGTCTGGAATGGGGGCCGGATTTTCAACAGCATGAGACAGGTTTGATCAGTGCTGATGAAGTTCCAATCCTGACAACCAGTTCTGCTGAACTGGCACAACAACAGATTGAAATGCTTAATGGCTGCACCTGGCTACCGGTAAGTTGGGCGCGCAAAAAAGGCGGTTTGCATACTGTTGTCGACAGTACAACACTTTCACGGCCGCTCTATGCCATATGGCTGCAAAATAGCGACAAACACGCGCTGATTCGAGATCTATTGAAAATTAACGTACTAGATGAAGTGTATTAATCTGAATGGCTGGCAAGGACGCCGGTGGAAGGATTTACTTCGGAGAGGCTTATTTTAGTTAAAAAAAATCCTTAGCTTTCGCTAAGGATGATTTCTGGCAGGGGCGGAGAGACTCGAACTCCCAACACCCGGTTTTGGAGACCGGTGCTCTACCAATTGAACTACGCCCCTAATTAGGGTGGCGGAACGGACGGGACT
>NZ_RHJM01000037.1:69574-74993 GCF_004212315.1 Escherichia sp. E10V5 | reverse complement strand
ATGGACCCGGTGTACACGCCGGCGCGAAAAATCCACCTGTACCACTGCGACCATCGCGGCCTGCCGCTGGCCCTTATCAGCACGGAAGGGACAACAGCGTGGTACGCAGAATACGATGAATGGGGCAACCTGCTGAATGAAGAGAACCCGCATCATCTGCAGCAGCTCATTCGCCTGCCGGGTCAGCAGTATGATGATGAGTCGGAGCTGTTTTACAACCGCCACCGGTATTATGACCCGCTGCAGGGGCGATATATCACTCAGGATCCGATTGGGCTGAAGGGGGGATGGAATTTTTATCAGTATCCGTTGAATCCGGTTCAGTATATAGACCCTTTTGGATTAGCTGATATGAATTTCTATGATGAGGGGCTACGCAGAAATGTATCACTGCATGCTGCAACAGATAAAATAAATATTCCTGCCGTTTTTACTATTGGAGGACATGGATATCCTGGTTTTATTACAGATGAAAATGGAAACTATGAGACTGCTGAGGGATTAGCCAAGAGAATCAGAGCTAATCCACGCTATAAAAAGGGAATGTCTGTTTGGTTATTCTCATGTGGTACAGCCAGAGAGGGAGATAAATCTTTTGCCAGCAAGTTAGCCAGAGCACTTCATGCAAATGTCACTGGAGCTGATACACAATGGCAAGTATGGATGGCGTGGGATAATAATACTCCTCTTTTTAATACGATCCAAACAGGACTTACGGATAATATCTCGGCAATTGACACAAGTAATAATGTCATAACTGGTAATAATATGGGCCGCTGGATAACGTTTGGTCCTTCAGGCCAACCCATTTCGTCCACTCCTGGTAAAGTTATGAGACCAAGTGATATAAAATAACAAAGGTGGCAACATGAAGCGTTTTTTATTTATTCTGATTGCAAATATTTTCTTTTTCTCTTGTGGTTTATATGGAGGTGAAATCCCCTCCCCTGTTAAGCTCCATAACATGGAAATAAGCTCAACATCTGAATTATTTAATTTAAGTGAAAATCAAAGATATGAACTTGATATTAAATCTGAGGGCGGGGATGGTGATGGTGATGCGTCATATCGATTACATCAATATTATACATATGTTTGCTTTAATATACCCAAGCAAATTAAATATCTGGCAAGGGCTGCATCTCAAGGAAATATCACAGCGCAATGTAATTATGCGATGATTCTATCCTCAGAGGAGGACGATTCCTATTTAAAATATTATAATTTAGATAATGCAATTAATTGGATGAAAATGGCTGCCTCACATGGTTATATTAAAGCCGAAGTTGAATTGCTAAGGCTTGAAAGACTAAAAGAAACTATGAGGTTAGGGAAAGATCATCCAATGCCGTAGGCACAAAGATGCAAGGCAAGATATTTTTCATATTATAAGCATAATGTTGTGAAAAGCGGGCTGCGATTGTATTAAAGCCATTCTTCTGGCTTCTGAAGGCTGAAATTCAGTCATGATTACTCAGGCTCTGCGCCTGCATCAGACCACCGTTGATCACCATATCCATGAGTTTATGAATAAAGAGAAGTTAAAGCACGAAAACTGTGGTTCAGACAGTAAACTCAGTGCTGAACAAATATCGCTCTTAATCAAATAATTATCTTATAATTCAGGGAAAGATCACGGTGTGCCGTAGGCACAAAGATGCAAAACGGGACGTTTTGCATGTAATAAGCAGCTCATTCGCCTGCCGGGGCAGCAGTATGATGAGGAGTCCGGCCTGTATTACAACCGCCACCGCTATTATGACCCGCTGCAGGGACGATATATCACTCAGGATCCGATTGGACTGGAAGGCGGGTGGAATTTTTATCAGTATCCGTTGAATCCGGTTCAGTATATAGACCCTTTGGGATTAGATCTATTATCATTACCTTCTCCCAGACAAAAACCTGTAAGTCAATCCTGTACTATTGATCCTATAACTCAACAACCTGTTGGTAGGTTTATAGGTGATTCTAAAGGCAATATTATGGTTGAACCGGTAGGTGGCAGAACAATCCCGTATCCCCCCAGTAATCCAGGAAGTGCAGATACTCACACTCTTTATCAGAATAACTCAAATGCTTATAGGCTTAATCCAATAGGGCATGCAAACAATTCAACACCACATGCACACTTACCAGGAACAGGTAGCGGTATGAAAGGCCAAGGTCCATCCCTTGATGTTAATGGTCGCGTTGTACCATGGAATAGTAGTGCCGCACATATCGGTATTAGATCACTCGGTACACTAAGCTTTTTTAGTTCTGTTTTACATATGTTTACACTTATATCATGTAGAGAGGGAACGTTTGGACAATGTTATTGTGCTATGTATGTTGAAATGTCAACGGGAAGCAATCAAGATGAGGCTGATATAGTGTGCGGAATGCCTGAGTATTTTTAGAATAGGGGAGTAATATGTTTGATAGAATATATCTTGGTGATCGAGCAATAAAAAAAATTGAATTTGATTTATGGAGTAAACAAATTAGAATTCAGGTTAATTTAATCTCAAGGATAGTCTATGGTACAACGGAATGGAATTTTTATGATAATGAAGACTTAGAAGATGGTTATTTGGTATTTTCAGATGTTAGTTTCTTTAATATAACTCCTAATGGCTCTATTCCAGATGATTATATAATTTCAATAATTACAGATAATGTCAATGTTGAATATTTTGAATCAACTATAGTTGCAGTTGGACAAATACCAAATACAAATTCTGGAGACATTGATAATATTGGTGAGTGTCAAATTTTCATCAGGTATAAACACAGCTGGATTGAGAATAAATTCAAAGAAAAAATAATTGAATAACCATGTTATGTATAGACATTTTAGATGGAACGAACCAGAGGAAGGCATGCCTCCGACTTGGGTTATATGGGCACGGAGTTTTAGTGTAGTGAACTCAACGACGCAAACCGAATAACCTGCCGCTGGCGCTTATCAGCACGGAAGGGACAACAGCGTGGTACGCGGAATACGATGAATGGGGCAACCTGCTGAGTGAGGAGAACCCGCATCAGCTGCAGCAGCTTATCCGGCTGCCGGGGCAGCAGTATGATGAGGAGTCCGGCCTGTATTACAACCGCCACCGCTATTATGACCCGCTGCAGGGGCGATATATCACTCAGGATCCGATTGGGCTGGAAGGCGGGTGGAATTTTTATCAGTATCCGTTGAATCCGATCTCAGAGATAGACCCACAAGGGTTAAATCCGTTAATTCTTGGTGTTGTAGCACTGATGAGTTGCGGTTTGTTTTCATCAGGTGGTGTTATCCAAAGTGGGCAACAACGCAGAGATCAATATGGCCGTAAAGTTAATCCAGAAGCCGACAAATTAACAGATGAACATAAGTCAGGTGTAAATCCTGGAGGTAACTGTAGTCCCCAGAACCTGAGTGACTTACAAAATGAAAAAAACAGATTATGTAACCAGTCTAGAGCTTGCGCTCCTCAGATGCTGAGAAAAGAAATATTGAGACGGTACGAGATAAATTTGGCGTGCGCTTCGGTCAGAAAGCAGATTAATAATCAGTGCTTTGGTGGTGGAGATAAGGCCCATATGGAAGAAGAGAATAAAGCATATAAAACAGCAGCTGATTGCAGTGGATTAATAAAATGAAAAAAATAATTTTCTCTAACGAGAGTGCAGTCTATGATGAACTTATGATTCATTTCCCATGCCAGCCATTACCTCATATTTCAAATGATATTACAGGGCTGGAGTAACTGGATATTGTATATAATTTTTTCCAAAAGAAACAATGGAATGAAATAGCCAACAATTTAAAAATAAAGGATGACTCTTATGCTTTAGAGTTAGGAATTACATTCCTCCCTGAGAAAGTATTCTGCTATTACATCCCTCTGTATATTTATGCCTCGTTGTTTAATAAGAATTATTTTTGGGTTTTTGAATCCGATTTTATTCAACAATATTTATGTCCTGAGTATCGGGATCACGATGATTTTTTGAATTTTGTTTTTAATTTTTCAGATATACAACTATCTATTATTGCACAATTTATGTCTTATGAATCAGACGCTGGATTCTTTTATGCAAGTAAAGCTTGTATGGATTTTTGGGAAGGTTATTCACCTCTATTACATAAGAAAATTTAATCGTAAAAGGTATAAATGGTTTAATAAAAAACTTGTCTACTCGTTGGAGTAGATGAAAAATAAGATGACGTTGGCATACAGGGGAAGATTACGTAACGCTGCTTTTTTGTACTAAATAATTCGCACTAAATGTTCAATAATTGAGATATTCCTTATTTCCTAAAGCTGTTTTTCATTGCTTATACATGATCAAATACTCCTTACCTAATTAAGGAGAACAAAATGGAAATTAAAAAATTGATGGAACATATTTCTATTATTCACGATTACAGACAAGCCTGGAAAGTGGAACATAAATTGTCGGATATTCTACTGTTGACTATTTGTGCCGTTATTTCTGGTGCAGAAGGTTGGGAAGATATAGAGGATTTTGGGGAAACTCATCTCGATTTTTTGAAGCAATATGGTGATTTTGAAAATGGTATTCCTGTTCACGATACCATTGCCAGAGTTGTATTCTGTATCAGTCCTGCAAAATTTCACGAGTGCTTTATTAACTGGATGCGTGACTGCCATTCATCAAATGATAAAGACGTCATTGCAATTGATGGAAAAACGCTCCTGCATTCTTATGACAAGAGTCGCCGCAAGGGAGCGATTCATGTCATTAGTGCATTCTCAACAATGCACAGTCTGGTCATCGGACAGATCAAGACGGATGAGAAATCTAATGAGATCACAGCTATCCCAGAACTTCTTAACATGTTGGATATTAAAGAAAAAATTATCACAACTGATGCGATGGGTTGCCAGAAAGATATTGCAGAGAAGATACAAAAACAGGGAGGTGATTATTTATTCGCTGTAAAAGGAAATCAGGGGCGGCTTAATAAAGCCTTTGAGGAAAAATTTCCACTGAAAGAATTAAATAATCCAGAGCATGACAGTTACGCAATTAGTGAAAAGAGTCACGGCAGAGAAGAAATCCGTCTTCACATTGTTTGCGATGTCCCTGATGAACTTATTGATTTCACGTTTGAATGGAAAGAACTGAAAAAATTATGCGTGGCAGTCTCCTTTCGCTCAATAATAGCAGAACAAAAGAAAAAGCCAGAAATGATGGTCAGATATTATATCCGTTCTGCTGATTTAACCGCAGAGAAGTTCGCCACAGCGATCCGAAATCACTGGCACGTGGAGAATAAGCTGCACTGGCGTCTGGACGTGGTAATGAATGAAGACGACTGCAAAATAAGAAGAGGAAGCGCAGCAGAATTATTTTCAGGGATACGGCACATTGCTATTAATATTTTGACGAATGATAAGGTATTCAAGGCAGGGTTAAGACG
>NZ_RHJM01000037.1:0-69513 GCF_004212315.1 Escherichia sp. E10V5 | reverse complement strand
TTCAAGGCAGGGTTAAGACGTAAAATGCGAAAAGCAGCTATGGACAGAAACTATCTGGCGTCAGTCCTTGCGGGGAGCGGACTTTCGTAATCTTGCCCTGCCCCCTCCCCCCTCAATGATCCAAATAAAGATAATGCATCCAACTGGTCATTCTTAGCAGTACCTTCCGCATCACCGAAACATGGCTGAAATGGTCGGAGTAAACTGCCACCTGGGCGTAGATGCCGTCGGGTAAGGCATCGATATCATCGTTAGGGTCCAGTTCAATGGTTCCCAGCACACCGTCTGTGCCGGGCACGACCGTTAATGATTGCAGTACCCCCTGCGCCTGATACGAGCCGCCAGGCACGACAGGTAAAATACTGGTCAGTTTGCCGTGGAACACCTGCCCAGGCAGCGCGTTAAACACCACTTCCGCATCATCGCCGGGTTTCAGACGTAACAGCGAGTTTTGCCGAAATTGGGCGACAATTTGCCGTTTTTGCTCAGGGATGAAAACCATAACCGGACGCAGCGGCAAGGCAGCTGCGTATGTACCTGGGCGGATCAGTACCTGAGTAACGTAGCCATTGCTTGGCGCGCGAATGACGGTCTGCTCAAGGTTATATTTTGCTTCAGTAAGTTGCGCTCTTAAGCTCACAATCTGCGATTGCTCACCGTTGACCATGCTGTCGAGCTGGCTCTGGATCTGCGCCTGCTCCGCCACCGAGCCTTTCACTAACGCATCCTGCGCGAGGAAATTTTGCCGCGCATCGTCGATGTCACGTTCCGAGAACGGATTCACCGCCGCCTGGCTACCTTTCAGGTAGCGTTGATAATTTTTAAACAGCCGATCGCGCTCCGCTGAAACCTGAGTGGTGTTAGCCTGCGCTTCAGTGAGCTGCGCCCGCAGCGTTTTGATGTTATGCGTCGCCGTCATCAGATCAGCCTGAAGTCTGTCTACTCGCGCCTGGTAACGTACCGGGTCGAGCTTAAAAAGCACCTCGCCCTTCTGAATAAGCTGATTATTTTTATCGGTGACTTCAGTCACGATCCCCGTCACCTGTGGCGTGATAGGGATAGCTATCACCGCCTTTTGCGCCGTAAAAGTGTAGGGATGGTTATAATTCATCAGTAAAATCAAACCACTCACCAAAAACACACCGCCGAGCGCCGCCGTCGCCAGCGTCCACTGATTCACCGGAATGCGGAAGATTTTAAATACTGCCCACGCCAGCGCCACGTAAGTTAAGACAATCAACAGATCCATGATTAGATCTCCGGAAACGTGGAGTAGTCAGGTTTTTTCTCGGCGGCGAGTTGATGTTCCAGCCGGGAGATACGGTCAGAAAGCGCAGCGATGTCCGGGTCAGGCGCCCTCTCTTGCGGCGTAATATGCGACTGCATCCCCCAGCCGCGTTCCGGTTGGTAAAGCGTGGCCCAGATCCACAGGAACGGCCAGATAATGTGGAGCGTAAACAAGCTGACCCACCCTGCGGTATGAATGGCATCGGCATGAGGATGGTTGCGCTTTTTGGCAATCAGATAGGGGATGTCATGTATCGCGATGATTCCATAAAAAATCACCAGAAAGACGAAGATCAGCACTCCCAACGCGAAATAGTTTAGAAACATAGCTGCCTCGAATTCACGCTTATCAGAGTTGTTATGGGCTGGCAGCCAGATACGCGTCGGGCTGATTATTTGACAATAATCCGGGTTTGCGATTCTCGCCATCACACCGAAGAATAATTTTAAGAAGCGATGAGTTGCTTAGTTACATAACGATTTTATGACTAAGGCATAACATGCTGTAGATCACATCAGGTGAACGCCGTGAGAAAATATCTTGTGATTTAGATCACAAAGATTCAACAAACCGTCAAAACAAAAATGTGACGTTACTCACATTTAAATGCCATTTTTAGCGAAAATCGCCGTCTTGTTGCTTTTTTACACAAGAGTTTTGTGATGAACATCACGTCAATTACCTCTCTACCCCCTATATTTATGTGATTGACATCACACAAAAGGCTATCAACTGGACAGTTAACCGATTCAGTGCCAGATTTCGCAGTATCTACAAGGTCCGGCTACCTCTGCCGCCACATTAACAAAAAACCTCGGGCTTCCAGCCTGCGCGACAGCAAACATAAGAAGGGGTGTTTTTATGTCATCCGATATTAAGATCAAAGTGCAAAGCTTTGGTCGTTTCCTCAGCAACATGGTGATGCCGAATATCGGCGCGTTTATCGCGTGGGGTATCATCACCGCGTTATTTATTCCAACAGGGTGGTTACCGAACGAAACGCTGGCGAAGCTGGTCGGGCCGATGATCACCTATCTCCTGCCGCTGCTGATCGGTTATACCGGTGGTAAGCTGGTAGGCGGCGAACGTGGCGGCGTAGTCGGTGCCATCACCACCATGGGCGTTATCGTCGGCGCAGATATGCCGATGTTCCTCGGTTCTATGATTGCAGGTCCGCTGGGTGGCTGGTGCATTAAGCATTTCGACCGCTGGGTAGACGGTAAAATCAAATCCGGTTTTGAGATGCTGGTGAACAACTTCTCTGCCGGTATCATGGGGATGATCCTCGCTATTCTGGCATTCATGGGGATCGGTCCGCTGGTTGAAGCCCTGTCCAAAATGCTGGCTGCGGGCGTTAACTTCATGGTTGTCCATGACATGCTGCCGCTGGCGTCCATCTTTGTTGAGCCAGCGAAAATCCTGTTCCTCAACAACGCCATTAACCACGGTATCTTCTCGCCGCTGGGTATTCAGCAGTCCCATGAACTGGGTAAATCCATCTTCTTCCTGATTGAAGCTAACCCGGGTCCGGGTATGGGTGTTCTGCTGGCGTACATGTTCTTTGGTCGTGGTAGCGCTAAACAGTCTGCGGGCGGTGCGGCAATCATCCACTTCCTGGGTGGTATCCACGAAATTTACTTCCCGTATGTGTTGATGAATCCGCGTCTGATTCTGGCCGTTATCCTCGGCGGTATGACTGGCGTGTTCACGCTGACTATTCTGGGCGGTGGTTTGGTTTCTCCGGCATCTCCGGGTTCTATCCTCGCGGTACTGGCGATGACGCCAAAAGGTGCTTATTTCGCTAACATCGCAGGTGTGTGTGCGGCGATGGCTGTGTCCTTCGTTGTCTCTGCTATTTTGCTGAAAACCAGCAAAGTAAAAGAAGAAGATGATATTGAAGCTGCAGCACGTCGCGTTCAGGAAATGAAAGCTGAGTCTAAAGGCGCGTCTCCGCTGTCTGCTGGCGATGTGACTAACGACCTGAGCCACGTACGTAAAATCATCGTTGCCTGTGACGCCGGTATGGGTTCCAGTGCGATGGGCGCAGGTGTGCTGCGGAAGAAAATTCAGGATGCGGGTCTGTCGCAGATTTCAGTTACCAACAGCGCGATCAACAACCTACCGCCGGATGTGGACCTGGTCATCACTCACCGTGATCTGACCGAACGCGCTATGCGCCAGGTTCCGCAGGCACAACATATTTCGCTGACTAACTTCCTCGATAGCGGCCTGTACACCAGCCTGACTGAACGTCTGGTTGCTGCCCAGCGTCATACTGAAAACGAAGTGAAAGTAAAAGACAGCCTGAAAGACAGCTTTGACGATTCTAATGCCAACCTGTTCAAGCTCGGCGCGGAAAACATCTTCCTCGGTCGCAAAGCGGCCACCAAAGAAGAAGCGATTCGTTTTGCTGGCGAGCAGCTGGTGAAAGGCGGTTATGTTGAGCCGGAATACGTACAGGCGATGCTGGACCGTGAAAAACTGACCCCGACTTACCTGGGTGAGTCTATCGCCGTGCCGCACGGTACGGTTGAAGCGAAAGATCGCGTGCTGAAAACGGGCGTCGTGTTCTGCCAGTACCCGGAAGGCGTGCGCTTCGGTGAAGAAGAAGATGACATTGCCCGTCTGGTGATTGGTATTGCAGCCCGTAACAACGAGCACATTCAGGTTATCACCAGCCTGACCAACGCCCTGGATGATGAGTCCGTCATCGAGCGTCTGGCACACACTACCAGCGTGGATGAAGTGCTGGAACTGCTGACAGGTCGTAAGTAATCCAATCCCACCCTCTCCACATGGAGAAGGTGGGGCTGATTGCCTGATGCGCTTCGCTTATCAGGCCTACAAAACAAAGCGCAGTTTGTTGAATTTGCACGTTCTTGTAGGCCGGATAAGGCGTTTACGCCGCATCCGGCGCTGCCCCTCTCCTCACGGAGAGGGTTTGGGTGAGGGAAATGCCTCACCCCAGCCCTCTCGGGTAAAAACATTGATGAAGGTTAATACTATGAAAGCATTACATTTTGGCGCAGGTAATATCGGTCGTGGCTTTATCGGTAAACTGCTGGCGGACGCGGGTATCCAACTGACGTTTGCCGATGTAAATCAGGTGGTGCTTGATGCCCTGAATGCCCGTCATAGCTATCAGGTTCATGTGGTCGGCGAAACCGAGCAGGTGGATACCGTTTCCGGTGTAAATGCCGTCAGCAGCATTGGTGATGATGTTGTTGATCTGATTGCTCAGGTTGATTTAGTCACTACCGCCGTTGGCCCGGTCGTGCTGGAACGTATAGCTCCTGCCATCGCTAAAGGGCTGGTGAAACGTAAAGAACAAGGTAATGAATCCCCGCTGAACATCATCGCCTGTGAAAACATGGTACGCGGAACCACGCAACTGAAAGGCCATGTGATGAACGCCCTGCCGGAAGATGCCAAAGCGTGGGTAGAAGAGCATGTTGGCTTTGTCGATTCCGCCGTTGACCGCATCGTACCGCCTTCCGCTTCTGCAACTAACGATCCGCTGGAAGTCACTGTAGAAACCTTCAGCGAATGGATTGTCGATAAAACCCAGTTCAAAGGCACACTGCCGAACATCCCAGGTATGGAATTAACAGACAACCTGATGGCATTTGTCGAGCGTAAACTCTTCACCCTGAACACAGGTCATGCTATAACCGCGTACCTCGGAAAACTGGCGGGCCATCAGACCATTCGTGATGCAATTCTCGACGAGAAAATCCGTGCAGTGGTAAAAGGTGCGATGGAAGAAAGCGGCGCTGTACTGATCAAGCGCTATGGCTTTGATGCTGACAAACATGCAGCATACATCCAGAAAATCCTCGGTCGTTTTGAAAATCCGTATCTGAAGGATGATGTGGAGCGTGTAGGGCGTCAGCCGCTGCGTAAACTGAGCGCTGGCGATCGTTTGGTAAAACCGCTGTTGGGTACGCTGGAGTACGGTTTGCCGCACAAAAACCTGATTGAAGGTATCGCCGCCGCGATGCATTTCCGTAGTGAAGATGATCCGCAGGCGCAGGAACTGGCGGCACTGATTACCGAGAAAGGCCCGCAGGAAGCGCTGGCGCAAATTTCCGGGCTTGATGCTAACAGCGAGGTAGTCGCCGAAGCAGTCACGGCTTATAACGCAAAATAATGGTAGACCAGGCGCAGAAAACCCTGCGCCTGAACAACAGATTGTCAGATATGCAGGCAACAATGGAACAAACCCAGGCCTTTGAAAACCGTGTGCTTGAGCGTCTGAATGCTGGCAAAACCGTGCGAAGCTTTTTGATCACCGCCGTTGATCTCCTGACCGAGGCGGTGAATCTTCTGGTGCTTCAGGTATTCCGCAAAGACGATTACGCGGTGAAGTATGCTGTAGAACCGTTACTCGACGGCGATGGTCCGCTGGGCGACCTTTCCGTGCGCTTAAAGCTGATTTATGGGCTTGGCGTGATTAGCCGCAACGAATATGAAGATGCGGAACTCTTGATGGCGCTGCGTGAAGAGCTGAATCACGACGGTAACGAGTATGCCTTTACCGATG
Organism: Escherichia sp. E10V5; assembly: GCF_004212315.1. Taxonomy (NCBI): domain Bacteria; kingdom Pseudomonadati; phylum Pseudomonadota; class Gammaproteobacteria; order Enterobacterales; family Enterobacteriaceae; genus Escherichia; species Escherichia sp. E10V5. The sequence goes on along the minus strand of NZ_RHJM01000037.1, from coordinate 63,682 downwards.
ATGAAATTATTGGGCCATTTGGCGAGCTGCACTGCGTGGCGGCGATCCCACCGCCGCCACAATTTGAACCAACGGATTCCAGTTTGTATGCGATGCAAATTCAGCGTTACCAACAAGCTGTGCGTTCAACAATGGTCCTTTCACTGACAGAGCTGATTTCCAAAATCAGCTTAAAAAAAGCCTTTCAAAAGTAAGCGATTACTGCTTCTCAACCTGCTTCGGCCGATAAAGCCGACGATAATACTCCAGACGTTGCAGATATAACGGCACGCTATCCTCAGGTATACCGGACGGAATAGCGTCGCGGGGAGGAAGCTTTTTCAGATACTCCCGGAACGCCTGGCTTGATGCCATAAAATCTACGGCTTTGTCGATCAGATGCGGAACGTTTTCACCTAATTTGCCCATGATAATATCTCCGTATTACCCCGCGCCGGGAATGCGCGGCCGCCAATTTTAGTTTAGGATCCAGGTCAAGATGGCATTAAGGAAAACGTGCTTATTCCTCAATGTTCACCCTCACTGGTTATCTTTTTCTTTTAATTTTACTACAAATCAAAATGTTACATGGTTTTTGAGCATGTAACTGGTTGCAAGGAAGAACTATTACAATGTCATCAGTTGTGAACAAAGTGCCTGGTCGCGCATACTAGGGACTATAAATTTATCTTTATCAGAAGCCATCAAATGAAAGAAGTCGAAAAAAACGAAATCAAACGTCTCAGCGATCGCCTGGACGCCATCCGCCATCAGCAAGCCGATCTGTCACTGGTTGAAGCCGCAGACAAATATGCCGAGCTGGAAAAAGAGAAAGCCACGCTGGAAGCTGAAATTGCGCGTCTGCGCGAAGTTCATAGCCAGAAACTCAGTAAAGAAGCGCAAAAGCTGATGAAGATGCCATTCCAGCGTGCGATTACGAAAAAAGAGCAAGCTGATATGGGCAAGCTGAAGAAGAGCGTTCGCGGGCTGGTCGTTGTGCACCCGATGACCGCACTGGGCCGTGAAATGGGCCTGGAAGAGATGACCGGGTTCTCAAAGACTGCCTTCTGATCAATGTAATCACCGCTTCCTCTATTTTTACTCGCTCCTGCTGACACATGCAGGAGCTGGTTTCAGATACCGAATATCGTTAACATTCTTAACATCGCATGTTCAATGTTGCCCGCTCGCTTGCCTCATTGTCACAGGCTAAATTCTGAAAATATTCTGCGTAATAAAAGCACTATATATAAATATTAAATATGATTATTCGTGTATTAATGCTTAATTATTTATATTTTCCAACCATCATCACATTTATTTTATCAAAACATCCACCATACAAATATTAACTTCTTACCTTCCTCGCTTTTACTCCATTAAACATTTGACATTGATTGACACCGATCATTAAACTTCGCGCGATTTACTCATTATCATCGACAAACTAAAACAATTTGACATTTAATAATACACTCTCAATGCCCATTAATTAAAAACTCTCTCATTCATTTTTATTGTGAATATAAAATATTAAATCATTCACACAAAAAATAACTATACCGTAGTTTCCAACGCATCAGGATTATGAAAAGGAATTCATCCCATGAGCATAAAAAAAGCACTATTAAACGTGTTAACGATATCGTCACTCTGTGCATTAACGGGGTGTGACTATATTGAAAAAGTAAACTCAATCGACGAGTTCACCAGGCAGCAAGCATTGCAACAAAGTCAAATAGACGCGCTAAAAAAACAGCAAGAACAATATAAAAGCAAAATTGAACTTTTTGAAAAACAACAAAATAGCATCATAAACAGTACCAAAACGCTTGCTGGCGTCGTGAAATCAGTCAAGGACAAGCAGAATGAGTTTGTCTTCACTGAATTTAACCCGACACAAACACAATACTTCATTTTAAATAACGGCTCAGTCGGTCTAGCAGGACGCATACTGTCTATTGACGCCGTAGAAAATGGCAGCGTTATTCGTATTTCACTGGTCAACTTATTAAGCGTTCCCGTATCCAATATTGGTTTTCATGCCACCTGGGGCAACGAAAAACCTGCCGATGCTAAAGACTTAGCAAAATGGCAGCAATTACTTTTCAGCACCTCAATGAACTCCTCGCTGAAATTATTACCAGGTCAATGGCAAGACATTAACCTGACGCTGAAAGGCGTATCTCCTAATAATCTTAAATACCTGAAGCTCGCCATCAATATGGCAAACCTTCAGTTCGACGACCTTCACTCTGCTGCATATCAGCAGCGAAAAAGCAAAAAATAAATGCAGCTTCTGCGCTTATATCAAGGAATAGAGAGCATCAATAATGAACAAAATATTTAAAGTTATCTGGAATCCGGCGACGGGCAGTTACAGCGTTGCCAGCGAAACGGCGAAGAGTCGTGGCAAGAAGAGCGGACGCAGTAAGCTGTTAATTTCTGCACTGGTTGCTGGTGGGCTGTTGTCGTCGTTTGGGGCGTTAGCAAATGCCGGTAATGATACTGGTGACAGTAACCACTACGACAGTGGTACTGGTTGGATTGCAATTGGTTATGGAGCTATCGCTAATTCATATACAAATACCAATGGTGCATCAGCAGCACTCGGTTATTATGCTAAAGCACTTGGACTGTGGAGCACAGCAATCGGCTCATACAGTCAATCGAATGGTGATTCCTCTCTGGCTTTGGGGGTAAAAGCAAAATCCGATGGCAACCGCTCTATTGCTATGGGAGCCTCATCCAATGCAACTGCAAATGCCGGCTTTGCTATATCTATGGGGGTATATGCCACTACCGATGCAGATAACGCTGTCGCTCTAGGCTATTACAGCAAAGCACTTGGCCTATCCAGTCTCGCATCAGGTTTTCACGCTGAGGCTAGAGGTGCCAAATCCATTGCAATGGGTGAATATAGCGTAGCAAACGGTGACGACGGCCTCGCATTCGGCAGACTATCCACCGCCAGCGCCGCAAACGCAATTTCTATGGGCGCTGAGAGCAAAGCCGCTGAAAATGCGACGGCCGTTGGTACCAAAGCGCAGGCAAATGGGCTTAATAGTATCGCGTTGGGCTTTGGGGGTATTGCAGATGCCGATAACACGATTGCTCTGGGTAATCAAAGCCAGGCCGTAGCTGCTGGTGCAATTGCCATCGGTCAGGGGAATAAAGCTGACGGCGTAAATGCTATCGCGCTGGGTAATGGTAGTACCACAGGCGGTGCAAATTCTATTGCTATTGGACAAGATAGTTATGCCGGTTTAGAAAATGGCATTGCAATTGGTGGTCAAGCCAGTGCTCAAGGGAAAAATTCCGTTGCTCTGGGCGCTGGTTCTGTAGCGACTGAAGAGAATTCCGTCTCTGTGGGGAACACAACAGTTCAGCGACAAATTGTCAATATGGCAGCAGGTAATATCAGCACTGACAGTACTGATGCTATCAATGGATCACAGCTTTATGCTATCAGTAAGTCAGTAGCGGACCATCTTGGTGGGGGAGCTACCGTCAATTCGCAAGGCGTCGTTACTTCCCCGAATTACAGACTGAAAAATGGTATTTATGGCAATGTTGGCGACGCCTTAGCGGATCTAAACAATAATACGATACAATGGGACTCCCTTAAAAAGGGATATAGTGCGGCACATGGTACAGATGCCACCAGCATCATCACCAACGTTAAAGCCGGCACTATTTCTGCTACCAGTACGGATGCGGTTAACGGTTCTCAGCTGAAAGCTACCAATGACGATGTCGAGGCCAATACCACCAATATCGCTACTAATACCAGCAACATTGCCACGAATACGGCAAGTATTGCAACCAACACCACCAACATCTCCAACCTGACGAATTCCGTTGGTGACCTTAAGGATGATGCCCTGCTGTGGAATGATGCTAAAAATGCATTCAGCGCCGCGCACGGCACCGATGCCACCAGCAAAATCACCAACGTACTGGCAGGCACTGTTTCTACCACCAGCACCGATGCCATTAACGGTTCACAACTTCAGAGTACGGCAAGCACCATTACGTCCTATTTGGGCGGTGGCGCAACAATGAGTGATACCGGCGTATTTACCGGCCCTAAATATAATATTGGCGGCAATGAATACACCAACGTTGGCGCAGCTCTTACTGCTCTGGATAATGACGCCCTGTTGTGGGATGCGACCGCTAATTCAAATGCTGGTGCATTTAGCGCCGCACACGGTACCGATGCCACCAGCAAAATCACCAACGTACTGGCTGGCACAGTTTCTTCCAACAGCTTCGATGCCATTAATGGTAGCCAGCTTTATGGTTTAGCTGATTCCTTCACGACTTATCTTGGCGGTGGTGCCGATATCAGCGATACGGGCGTATTAACCGGACCAACCTACACTATTGGTAATAATGCCTACACTAACGTCGGTGATGCTCTGGCAGCCATTAACTCGTCATTTACCGATTCGCTCGGTGATGCTCTGCTCTGGGATACTGCCGCCAAAAAATTCAGCGCCAAACACGGTGGTACCGACAGCGTCATTACTTACGTCGCAGATGGTGTAATTTCTGATACCAGCAGCGATGCCATTAACGGTTCGCAACTCTACGACACCAACAAGTACATTGCCGATGCGCTGGGTGGTGACGCAGAAGTTAACGCTGATGGCACCATCACTGCGCCGAGTTACACCATTGCGAATGCCGAGTACAACAACGTCGGTGATGCCCTGAACGCAATCGACACCACTCTCGATGATGCTCTGCTGTGGGATGCAACAGCAAATAACGGTCAAGGTGCATTTAGCGCCGGTCGCGGGATAGATAAAACGGCCAGCATTATTACTAATGTCGCAGACGGTGCAATTTCTGATACCAGCAGCGATGCCATTAACGGTTCGCAACTCTACGACACCAATAAGTACATTGCTGATGCCCTGGGTGGAGATGCAGAAGTCAACTCTGACGGTTCTATCACTGCGCCGACTTACACCATTGCAAATACCGATTACAACAACGTCGGTGAAGCTCTGGATGCGCTCGATGATAATGCCCTGTTGTGGGATGACGCTGCGGGTGCCTACAGCGCCAACCATGAAGGCAAAGCCAGTGTAATCACCAATGTGGCTGATGGTCTGATTGAAGCGGGCAGCACTGACGCCGTCAATGGTTCCCAACTGAATGCCGCTAACCTGCTGATCGAGCAAAATAGCCAAATCATCAATCAGCTTGCCGGAAATACTGACACGAAGTACATCGAAAACAACGGTGCGGGCATTAACTATGTGCGTACTAACGACAGCGGCTTAGCGTTCAACGACGCCAGCGCCTCTGGCATTGGTGCTACCGCAGTGGGTTATAACGCTGTTGCCTCTGGTGATAGCAGCGTAGCTATTGGTCAGGACAGCAGCAGCGAAGTTGATACGGGTATCGCACTGGGTAGCAGCTCTGTTTCCGACCGTGTGATTGTTAAAGGTTCTCGTAACACCAGCGTAACGGAAAATGGCGTAGAGATTGGCTACGACACCACTGACGGTGAATTACTCGGCGCATTGTCAATTGGTGATGACGGTAAATATCGTCAAATCATCAACGTAGCCGATGGTTCCGAAGCCCATGACGCCGTTACGGTTCGCCAGTTGCAGAATGCCATTGGTGCAGTCGCTACCACGCCGACCAAATACTTCCACGCTAACTCAACGGCTGAAGATTCACTGGCAGTCGGTGAAGACTCGCTGGCAATGGGTGCGAAAACTATCGTTAACGGTAATGCTGGCATTGGTATCGGCCTGAACACTCTGGTGCTGGCAGATGCGATCAACGGTATTGCTATCGGTAGCAACGCGCGTGCAAACCATGCCAACAGTATTGCGATGGGTAATGGTTCTCAGACTACCCGTGGTGCGCAGACTGGCTACACCGCCTATAACATGGACGCTCCGCAAAACTCTGTCGGTGAGTTCTCTGTCGGCAGTGAAGACGGTCAACGCCAGATCACCAACGTCGCAGCAGGTTCGGCTGATACTGATGCGGTTAACGTGGGTCAGTTGAAAGTAACAGACGCGCAGGTTTCCCAGAATACCCAGAGCATTACTAACCTGAACAATCAGGTCACTAATCTGGATACTCGCGTTACTAATATCGAAAACGGTATTGGCGACATCGTGACCACCGGTAGCACCAAGTACTTCAAGACCAATACCGATGGCGTCGATGCTAACGCGCAGGGTAAAGATAGCGTCGCAATTGGCTCTGGTTCCATTGCTGCCGCTGACAACAGCGTCGCACTGGGTACGGGTTCCGTGGCAAACGAGGAAAATACGATTTCCGTAGGTTCTTCCACTAATCAACGCCGTATTACTAACGTTGCCGCAGGTAAAAACGCGACTGACGCGGTTAACGTTGCGCAGTTGAAGTCTTCTGAAGCAGGCGGTGTGCGTTACGACACCAAAGCTGATGGTTCTATCGACTACAGCAACATCACCCTCGGTGGTGGCAACGGCGGTACGACTCGCATCAGCAACGTTTCCGCTGGCGTGAACAACAACGACGCGGTGAACTACGCGCAGTTGAAGCAAAGCGTGCAGGAAACGAAGCAATACACCGATCAGCGCATGGTTGAGATGGATAACAAACTGTCCAAAACTGAAAGCAAGCTGAGTGGTGGTATCGCTTCTGCAATGGCGATGACCGGCCTGCCGCAGGCTTACACTCCGGGTGCCAGCATGGCCTCTATTGGTGGCGGTACTTACAACGGTGAATCAGCTGTTGCTTTAGGTGTGTCGATGGTGAGCGCCAATGGTCGTTGGGTCTACAAATTACAAGGTAGTACCAATAGCCAGGGTGAATACTCCGCCGCACTCGGTGCCGGTATTCAGTGGTAATCATCCATTAACGAATGGGTAAACGCCAAATTGCCTGATGCGTTACGCGCATCAGGCCTACAGGGTGATTCTGCACATTCCTGTAGGCCGAATATTCCGGCAAGATAAGGCGCACCGGGTCAACAATCTAAGGGCAATTCTCTGATGAGGATTGCCCTTTTCTTTACCAGACATCTCCCTTCGCCAAAAAATTGGCCCTACCAATTCTTCGCTTATCTGACCTCTGGTTCACATTTTCCCAATTAAAACTCACATTAACGTTGCCAATAAATAACATTTAGTTAACCATTCATTGTCATTATCCCTACACAACAAAATTGGCAGTACCACTTTTACACAACGTGTGACACGGAGATGAGCAACAGACTCATTACACGATGTGCGTGGACTCCAGGAGACCTGCAATGAATCTCTGGCAACAAAACTATGATCCCGCCGGGAATATCTGGCTTTCCAGCCTGATAGCATCGCTTCCCATCCTGTTTTTCTTCTTTGCGCTGATTAAGCTCAAACTGAAAGGATACGTCGCCGCCACCTGGACGGTTGCCATCGCCCTGGCCGTGGCTTTGCTGTTCTATAAAATGCCGGTCGCCAACGCGCTGGCCTCGGTGGCTTATGGCTTCTTCTACGGTTTGTGGCCCATCGCGTGGATCATTATTGCGGCGGTGTTCGTCTATAAGATCTCGGTGAAAACCGGACAGTTTGACATTATCCGCTCGTCGATTCTTTCGATAACCCCAGACCAGCGTCTGCAAATGCTGATCGTCGGTTTCTGTTTCGGCGCATTTCTCGAAGGGGCTGCAGGCTTCGGCGCACCGGTGGCGATCACCGCCGCATTGCTGGTCGGCCTGGGCTTTAAACCTCTGTACGCCGCCGGACTGTGCCTGATTGTTAACACCGCGCCAGTGGCATTTGGTGCGATGGGTATTCCAATTCTGGTTGCCGGACAGGTAACGGGCATCGACAGCTTTGAGATCGGCCAGATGGTGGGTCGTCAGCTACCGTTTATGACCATTATCGTCCTGTTCTGGATCATGGCGATTATGGACGGCTGGCGCGGTATTAAAGAGACGTGGCCTGCGGTCGTGGTTGCAGGTGGTTCGTTTGCCATCGCACAGTATCTCAGCTCCAACTTCATTGGGCCGGAACTGCCGGACATTATCTCTTCGCTGGTATCGCTGCTCTGCCTGACACTGTTCCTCAAACGCTGGCAGCCAGTACGCGTTTTCCGCTTCGGCGATCTGGGTGCATCGCAGGTTGATATGACGCTGGCTCACACAGGTTACACGGCGGGTCAGGTGCTGCGTGCCTGGACACCGTTCCTGTTCCTGACCGCCACCGTAACACTTTGGAGTATCCCGCCATTTAAAGCTCTGTTCGCTTCGGGCGGCGCGCTGTATGAATGGGTGATCAACATTCCGGTACCGTATCTCGACAAACTGGTTGCACGTATGCCGCCGGTGGTCAGCGAGGCTACAGCCTACGCCGCCGTGTTTAAGTTTGACTGGTTCTCCGCCACTGGCACCGCCATTCTGTTTGCTGCGCTGCTCTCGGTTGTCTGGCTGAAGATGAAACCGTCTGACGCTCTCAGCACCTTCGGCAGCACGCTGAAAGAACTGGCGCTGCCCATCTACTCCATCGGTATGGTGCTGGCGTTCGCCTTTATCTCGAACTATTCCGGGCTGTCGTCAACACTGGCGCTGGCACTAGCGCACACCGGTCATGCATTCACCTTCTTCTCGCCGTTCCTCGGCTGGCTGGGGGTATTCCTGACCGGGTCGGATACGTCATCTAACGCTCTGTTTGCCGCTCTGCAAGCCACGGCCGCACAACAAATTGGCGTCTCTGACCTGTTGCTGGTTGCCGCCAATACCACCGGCGGTGTTACCGGGAAGATGATCTCCCCGCAATCCATCGCTATCGCCTGTGCGGCGGTAGGCCTGGTTGGCAAAGAGTCAGACCTGTTCCGCTTTACCGTCAAACACAGCCTGATATTCACCTGCATGGTCGGCGTGATCACCACGCTTCAGGCTTACGTCTTAACGTGGATGATTCCTTAATGATTGCTACACCCAGACGCCTGTCAGACGAGGTTGCCTCCCGTGTGCGGGCGCTGATTGATGAAAAACAGCTGGAGGCGGGCATGAAGTTGCCCGCTGAACGCCAACTGGCGATGCAACTCGGCGTGTCGCGTAATTCACTGCGCGAAGCGCTGGCAAAACTGGTGAGCGAAGGCGTACTTCTTAGTCGTCGCGGTGGTGGCACATTTGTGCGCTGGCGTCATGACGCGTGGTCGGAGCAAAACATCGTCCAGCCGCTGAAAACGCTGATGGCCGATGATCCGGATTACAGTTTCGATATTCTGGAAGCCCGCTACGCCATTGAAGCCAGCACCGCATGGCATGCAGCGATGCGCGCCACGCCTGGTGACAAAGAGAAAATTCAGCTTTGCTTTGAGGCAACGCTCAGCGAAGACCCGGACCTCGCCTCACAAGCGGACGTTCGTTTCCATCTGGCGATTGCCGAAGCCTCGCATAACATCGTGCTGCTACAAACCATGCGTGGTTTCTTTGATGTTCTGCAATCCTCGGTGATGCAAAGCCGTCAACGGATGTATCTCGTGCCGCCCGTTTTTTCACAACTGACCGAGCAGCATCAGGCAGTCATTGATGCCATTTTTGCCGGTGATGCCGACGGGGCGCGTAAAGCGATGATGGCGCATCTCAGTTTTGTCCACAGCACCATGAAAAGATTCGATGAAGATCAGGCGCGCCGTGCACGTATTACCCGCCTGCCCGGTGAGCATAATGAGCATTCGAGGGAGAAAAACGCATGATTATTTCTGCAGCCAGCGATTATCGCGCCGCAGCACAACGCATTCTGCCGCCGTTCCTGTTCCACTATATGGATGGCGGCGCATATTCTGAATATACCCTGCGTCGTAACATGGAAGATTTATCAGAAGTGGCGCTGCGCCAGCGCATTCTGAAAAACATGTCCGACTTAAGCCTGGAAACGACGCTGTTTAATGAGAAATTGTCGATGCCAGTAGCGCTGGCTCCTGTGGGCTTGTGCGGCATGTATGCGCGACGCGGCGAAGTTCAGGCCGCAAAAGCGGCGGATGCGCATGGCATTCCGTTTACTCTCTCAACGGTTTCCGTTTGCCCGATTGAGGAAGTCGCACCCGCCATCAAGCGCCCAATGTGGTTCCAGCTTTACGTACTGCGCGATCGCGGTTTTATGCGTAACGCACTGGAACGAGCAAAAGCCGCGGGGTGTTCGACGCTGGTTTTCACCGTGGATATGCCAACGCCGGGCGCACGCTACCGTGATGCGCATTCGGGTATGAGCGGCCCGAACGCCGCAATGCGCCGCTACTTGCAGGCGGTGACTCACCCACAATGGGCGTGGGATGTGGGCCTGAACGGTCGTCCACATGATTTAGGTAATATCTCGGCTTATCTCGGCAAACCGACCGGACTGGAAGATTACATCGGCTGGCTGGGGAATAACTTCGATCCGTCCATCTCCTGGAAAGACCTTGAGTGGATCCGCGATTTCTGGGATGGCCCGATGGTGATCAAAGGGATCCTCGACCCAGAAGATGCCCGTGATGCGGTACGTTTTGGCGCTGACGGGATTGTGGTTTCTAACCACGGCGGTCGTCAGTTAGATGGCGTGCTCTCTTCTGCCCGCGCACTGCCTGCCATTGCAGATGCAGTGAAAGGTGATATCGCCATTCTGGCAGATAGCGGCATTCGTAACGGGCTTGATGTCGTGCGTATGATTGCGCTCGGTGCCGATACCGTACTGCTGGGTCGTGCTTTCCTGTATGCGCTGGCAACAGCGGGCCAGGCGGGCGTGGCTAACCTGCTGAATCTGATTGAGAAAGAGATGAAAGTGGCGATGACGCTGACGGGCGCGAAATCGATCAGTGAAATTACGCAAGATTCGTTGGTGCAGGGGCTGGGTAAAGAGTTGCCTGCGGCGCTGGCCCCGATGGCGAAAGGGAATGCGGCATAGTCGTTTGAGCCCCCTAACCCTCTCCCTCAGGGAGCGGGGACCGAACGGCGTTGTTTGTGATTCCTCAGACTGAATTGCCTCTCTCGGATGCACAGTCCGGGGTGAGGGGAAAAGGCCGCACGGCTCACCAATTTTCTGCTATCCTGCCCCCGCACTAAGGGGGCAGTATGCTAAACATCGTACTTTACGAACCAGAAATTCCGCCAAATACTGGCAACATCATCCGTCTTTGCGCTAACACCGGCTTTCGTCTGCATATCATCGAACCAATGGGATTTGCCTGGGACGATAAGCGCCTACGCCGCGCAGGGCTGGACTACCACGAATTTACCGCCGTTACGCGTCATCATGACTACAGCGCGTTCCTCGAAGCAGAAAATCCCCAGCGCCTGTTTGCTCTCACTACAAAAGGTACGCCCGCACATAGCGCCGTAAGCTATCAGGATGGCGACTATCTGATGTTCGGCCCGGAAACACGCGGCCTGCCAGCGAGCATTCTTGATGCCCTGCCCGCTGAACAAAAAATTCGTATTCCAATGGTGCCGGACAGCCGCAGCATGAACCTGTCCAATGCCGTGTCGGTAGTGGTGTATGAAGCCTGGCGGCAGCTGGGGTATCCGGGAGCGGTGTTGAGAGATTAGTTACTGTATGCCGGATAGATGATTACATCGCATCCGGCACAATCACAGGACGTCAGATCCCATCCCCATACTCAAACGTATGGTTAATACCGTTGAAATGCTGATCCATATCCATTGATGGCTTATCGCTGTCTGGTTTACCGACAATGCGTGCCGGAACGCCAGCGGCAGTGGTATGCGGCGGCACCGGTTGCAGCACCACGGAACCTGCGCCAATCTTCGCGCCGCGCCCAACTTCAATATTGCCGAGAATTTTCGCGCCCGCGCCAATCATCACGCCTTCACGAATTTTCGGGTGACGGTCACCGCTGGTTTTCCCAGTACCGCCAAGGGTGACGGATTGCAGAATCGACACGTCGTTTTCAATCACCGCCGTTTCACCAACGACGATGCCCGTCGCGTGGTCGAGCATAATGCCACGGCCAATTTTTGCTGCCGGGTGAATATCAACCTGGAACGTCACAGAAACCTGGTTTTGCAGAAAAATAGCCAGTGCACGACGGCCCTGATTCCACAGCCAGTGACCGATGCGATAGGCCTGCAAGGCATGAAAACCTTTCAGGTATAACAATGGGGTTGAGTATTTATCGACTGCCGGGTCGCGGGTACGCACAGCCTGAATATCGCAGGCCGCAGAAGCGATCATTTCCGGGTCGGCGGCGTAGGCTTCTTCAACCACTTCGCGGATAGCAATGGCAGGCATGATTGGCGATGACAGCTTGTTCGCCAGCATGTAGCTCAGGGCACTGCCAAGGTTTTCGTGCTTGAGTAGCGTCGCGTGGTAAAAACTGGCCAGCATTGGCTCACAGTCCGCCAGCGTTCTGGCTTCAGCTTTAATATTGTTCCAGACAATTTCCAGTTCTTCACACGACATTGCTTACTCCACACGATGAGATAATGACCGGCCCGTTCTGCGCGGGCCGGGTCATAGCGGTAACAAAGGTTCCCTGGGTTTAGTGGCTGCTGCGCTCGTCCTTGCGTGCACGACCTAGTAAAGTCAATGCTGCCTCGCGCGCGTTTTTTCCGCAATATAATACTTGATAAATTTCCTCGGTTATTGGCATTTCAACGCCGAAGCGATGCGCCAACTCGCGGACTTCTTTCGTATTGCGGTAGCCTTCCACCACCTGACCAATCTTCTCCTGCGCGCTTTGTACATCCATGCCCTGACCGAGCATCATGCCAAAACGGCGGTTACGCGACTGGTTGTCGGTACAGGTAAGCACCAGATCGCCCAGCCCCGCCATGCCCATAAAGGTGGCAGGATCGGCACCCAGCGCCGCACCAAGACGCGACATTTCAGCCAGTCCACGGGTGATCAGCGCCGTACGCGCATTTGCGCCAAAACCGATACCGTCGGACATCCCCGCGCCAATGGCAATGACGTTTTTCACCGCGCCGCCAAGCTGCACGCCAATGAAATCCGGGTTGCTGTAAACGCGGAAACTTTTGCCACAGTGCAGCAACTGCTGGAGATCATCGGCGAAGGTCTGGTCGGTAGAGGCCAGCGAAATAGCCGTCGGTAAACCTGCCGCCAGTTCTTTCGCAAATGTTGGACCAGAGATAACCGCTAGCGGAATTTGATCGCCTAACGCCTCACGCGCCACGTCCTGTAACAGACGCCCGGTTTCCGCTTCCAGACCTTTAGTCGCCCACACCAGCCGCGCATCAGGACGCATCAGCGGTTTAATCTGGCGTAGCACTTCACCAAAGACATGGCTGGGTACGACGACGAGAATATTGCGGCTGGCTGCCAGCGCGGTGGCGAGATCGCTTTCAAGATGGAGCGTATCGGGAAAAGGCACATCGGGGAGAAACGCAGCGTTACAGCGGTCGCGTTCTAGCGTTGCGATATGTTGAGGGTCATGGCCCCAGAGGACAACCTCGTGGCCATTTCTTGCCAGGGTGATGGCAAGAGCGGTGCCGTACGAGCCGGCACCGATCACAGTCATTGAAGCATTACGTTGGTTCATCAGGCATCCTGATGTTCTTCAGTACCTTCGCCAGCCTGCTGCTGCAAATAGTTCATGAACAGCGCATCGAAGTTAACCGGCGCAAGGTTCAGTTGCGGGAATGTACCGCGGGATACCATGCTGGTGATGCATTCACGAGCATACGGGAACAGAATGTTCGGGCAGTATGCGCCCAGGCAATGTGCCAGCTGGGTGCCTTCAATACCCGCGATGGAGAAAATACCACCCTGCTGAACTTCACACAGGAACGCAGTTTCTTCGCCCAGAGATGCCGTTACGGTAACACGCAGTACCACTTCGTAAACGTCATCTGCCAGTTGAGAAGATGCCGTATCCAGATCAAGTTTAACTTCTGGCTGCCAATCTTTCTGGAAAACGTGCGGCGCGTTCGGCGCTTCGAAAGAAATATCCTTGGTATAAATACGTTGGATCTGGAAAGTCATTTCGGTGTTGTTTTGTTCTGACATGTGTAGAAAACCCTTAAGTGTTGTCCTTAAATACTGCGCAATGTAATGCCAACGTTCACACGTTATTTCAGCAGGGGATCCAGTCCACCACGTGCATCCAATGCATACAAGTCATCACAGCCGCCAATGTGCTGTGCGTCAATAAAAATCTGGGGAACCGTGGTGCGACCGCTGCGTTTGATCATCTCTTCACGCTTGGCGGCGTTGCCATCGATCGGCAGCTCCTGAAAACTCACGCCCTTGCTGCTCAGCAGTGCTTTTGCACGATGGCAATACGGGCAGGTTTCTTTGGTATAGATTTCAACATTGGCCATAACTTAGCTCCTGTTTTTTTACCCTGAAATTTCATGTTGCAGGGCGGCAGCAAAATGGAGTGTCCCCAGAAGCTTATAACAATAAGTCGCTGGGGGCATAATTGCAGCTAACGGCCTGCATCATGAAAGACGACAGGTAAATTATTTGCCGCGCACCAGAGGCAAGTTTTCGCCAGCCCAGCCAGCGACGCCTTCTTTCAGCACGAATACTTGCGCAAAACCAGCTTTCGTCAGCGCGCTTGCAGGCTCCTGGCACTGCATGCCAGAACCGTCTACCACGATAACCGGTTTGTCTTTGTGCTTCTCAAGCTCACCAACATTGTTGGCTTTGATTTCGCTCGGCAACAGATTGATAGAACCTGCGATATGGCCTTTACGGAAGTCATCACGCTGACGTAAATCCACAACCACAGCGTCTTCTTTGTTGATCAGACGCGTAGCTTCACCACGAGTAATCACCTTCACTTTCGAGGTCAGGCTCTTAAACGTAGTGACAAGAACCGCCACCAGTAACGCGATCCAGGCGATACTCAGTATGGGATGACGGCCAACAAATTGCATAATTTCTTGCATGGGGGGTAACAACTCCCGACGTAGTGATTAAAAAAACCAGGAAAGGAGTATACCTGCGCAGTGCGGCAAATACAGCCAGCGCGTTAACTGGAATGCAATTTTGCGGGGCGCTACGAAAAAAAAATCGCAAATCTGGCATCGGCTTGCCGCGAGCGGTCGTATATTTTGATCTTCAGAGGCTATTTTATCGATTCAGCTGTAGTAAAATTACGCAAATTTTGACTCTTGAGTATGAGGTTGTCGCAATGTTGGTTTCTAAAAAACCTATGGTACTGGTGATTCTGGATGGCTATGGCTATCGCGAAGAACAGCAGGATAACGCCATTTTTAGTGCTAAAACCCCGGTAATGGATGCACTGTGGGCCAATCGTCCGCATACCCTGATCGACGCTTCCGGTCTGGAAGTCGGTCTGCCTGACCGTCAGATGGGTAACTCCGAAGTAGGCCACGTTAACCTGGGTGCCGGCCGCATCGTGTATCAGGACCTGACTCGTCTGGACGTTGAAATCAAAGATCGCGCTTTCTTCGCTAACCCGGTACTGACTGGTGCGGTAGATAAAGCGAAAAACGCAGGCAAAGCAGTACACATTATGGGTCTGCTCTCCGCAGGCGGCGTACACAGCCACGAAGATCACATCATGGCGATGGTAGAACTGGCAGCTGAACGCGGTGCAGAAAAAATCTACCTGCACGCATTCCTTGACGGTCGCGACACTCCGCCGCGCAGTGCTGAATCTTCGCTGAAAAAATTCGAAGAGAAATTTGCCGCACTGGGCAAAGGTCGCGTAGCGTCCATCATTGGCCGTTACTACGCGATGGACCGCGACAACCGTTGGGATCGCGTTGAAAAAGCTTATAACCTGCTGACTCTGGCGCAGGGTGAATTCCAGGCCGATACCGCCGTTGCTGGTTTGCAGGCTGCTTATGCTCGCGACGAAAACGACGAGTTCGTGAAAGCGACCGTTATTCGTGCAGAAGGCCAGTCAGATGCAGCAATGGAAGACGGCGACGCGCTGATTTTCATGAACTTCCGTGCTGACCGTGCGCGTGAAATTACTCGTGCGTTCGTGAACGCTGATTTCGACGGCTTCGCGCGTAAGAAAGTGGTTAACGTCGATTTCGTGATGCTGACCGAATACGCTGCCGACATCAAAACCGCAGTGGCTTACCCACCGGCGTCTCTGGTTAACACCTTCGGCGAGTGGATGGCGAAAAACGACAAAACTCAGCTGCGTATTTCCGAAACTGAAAAATATGCTCACGTCACTTTCTTCTTTAACGGTGGTGTAGAAGAGTCGTTCAAAGGCGAAGACCGCATTCTGATCAACTCGCCGAAAGTCGCTACCTACGACCTGCAGCCGGAAATGAGCTCCGCAGAGCTGACCGAAAAACTGGTTGCGGCAATCAAGAGCGGCAAATACGACACCATTATCTGTAACTATCCGAACGGCGACATGGTAGGTCACACCGGAGTGATGGAAGCGGCGGTTAAAGCGGTAGAAGCGCTGGATCACTGTGTTGAAGAAGTGACAAAAGCCGTTGAGTCCGTGGGTGGACAACTGCTGATCACCGCTGACCACGGTAACGCTGAACAGATGCGCGATCCGGCAACGGGTCAGGCACACACAGCACACACCAACCTGCCAGTTCCGCTGATTTACGTTGGTGATAAGAACGTGAAAGCGGTTGAAGGCGGTAAGCTTTCTGACATCGCACCGACCATGTTGTCGCTGATGGGGATGGAAATCCCGCAAGAGATGACTGGTAAGCCGCTGTTCATCGTGGAATAATCCCTCCCCATGAGGGGAAAGGCGATTAATACCATGACACGGGCCACGAAACCGCGCAGGTTTGCAGTCAGGCCCATCATTTACGCCAGCGTTCTTAGCGCTGGCGTATTGTTGTGCACGTTTTCCGCCCACGCGGATGACCGCGACCAACTCAAGTCTATTCAGGCCGATATCGCCGCGAAAGAGCGCGCGGTACGCCAACAGCAGCAACAACGCTCAAGCCTGCTTGCTCAGCTGAAAAAGCAGGAAGAGGCGATCTCCGAAGCCACCCGCAAGCTGCGCGAAACGCAAAACACGCTCAATCAACTGAATAAACAGATTGATGAGATGAACGCGTCGATTGCCAAACTGGAGCAGCAAAAAGCCGCCCAGGAACGCAGCCTCGCCGCGCAACTGGATGCAGCGTTCCGTCAGGGTGAACATACCGGTATTCAGCTGATTCTCAGCGGTGAAGAAAGCCAGCGCGGTCAACGATTGCAGGCTTACTTCGGCTATCTCAACCAGGCGCGACAAGAAACCATCGCCCAGTTGAAGCAAACGCGTGAAGAAGTCGCCATGCAGCGTGCTGAACTGGAAGAGAAACAAAGCGAGCAACAAACGCTGTTATATGAGCAGCGCGCCCAACAGGCGAAACTGACTCAGGCGCTGAACGAGCGTAAAAAGACGCTGGCGGGGCTGGAATCTTCCATCCAGCAAGGTCAGCAGCAGCTAAGTGAACTGCGTGCCAACGAATCCCGTCTGCGTAACAGCATTGCCCGTGCAGAAGCGGCAGCGAAAGCGCGTGCTGAACGTGAAGCGCGCGAAGCCCAGGCGGTTCGCGACCGTCAGAAAGAAGCGACGCGTAAAGGCACCACCTACAAACCGACCGAAAGCGAAAAATCGCTAATGTCCCGTACTGGTGGTCTGGGCGCACCGCGCGGTCAGGCATTCTGGCCGGTTCGCGGGCCAACGCTGCATCGCTATGGCGAACAGCTACAAGGCGAACTGCGCTGGAAAGGGATGGTTATCGGTGCCTCTGAAGGTACTGAAGTTAAAGCGATTGCCGACGGTCGGGTGATTCTGGCTGACTGGCTGCAAGGCTACGGTCTGGTGGTGGTGGTTGAGCACGGTAAAGGCGACATGAGTCTTTACGGCTATAATCAGAGCGCACTGGTGAGCGTTGGTTCGCAGGTTCGCGCGGGCCAGCCAATTGCACTGGTGGGCAGCAGTGGTGGTCAGGGTCGGCCTTCACTCTATTTCGAAATTCGCCGCCAGGGTCAGGCGGTCAATCCACAGCCGTGGTTGGGAAGATAAGTTTTGTTTCCATTTCGTCGTAACGTTCTTGCATTTGCCGCTCTGTTAGCGCTTTCCTCCCCCGTACTTGCTGGCAAACTAGCCATTGTCATTGATGATTTTGGTTATCGCCCGCACAACGAAAACCAGGTGCTGGCGATGCCCTCCGCTATCTCCGTCGCCGTGTTACCCGACTCACCGCACGCCAGAGAGATGGCGACCAAAGCGCATAACAGCGGTCACGAAGTGTTGATCCATCTGCCAATGGCACCATTAAGTAAACAGCCGCTGGAGAAAAACACGCTGCGCCCGGAGATGAGCAGCGACGAAATTGAGCGCATTATTCGTAGTGCGGTCAATAACGTGCCCTATGCCGTGGGGATCAACAACCACATGGGCAGCAAAATGACCTCTAACCTGTTTGGTATGCAGAAAGTGATGCAGGCGCTGGCGCGTTACAATCTTTACTTCCTCGACAGCGTAACCATCGGTAATACCCAGGCGATGCGCGCCGCACAAGGCACTGGCGTGAAGGTTATTAAACGGAAGGTGTTCCTCGACGATTCGCAAAATGAAGCGGATATTCGTGTACAGTTTAATCGTGCAATTGACCTGGCGCGTCGCAACGGTTCGACCATCGCCATTGGTCATCCACATCCCTCAACGGTACGCGTATTGCAACAAATGGTTTATAACCTGCCGCCAGACATTACGCTGGTGAAAGCCAGCAGCTTGCTGAATGAACCGCAGATCGATACGTCTACGCCACCGAAAAATACGGTGCCCAACGCGCCGCGTAATCCGTTCCATGGCGTGAAGCTGTGTAAACCGAAAAAACCGCTGGAACCCGTTTATGCGAATCGCTTCTTTGAAGTATTAAGCGAAAGCATCAGCCAGAGCACGCTGATCGTTTACTTCCAGCATCAGTGGCAAGGCTGGGGCAAACAGCCCGAAGCGGCGAAGTTTAACGCTAGCGCAAATTAAAGGCGCTACGCGTAATGCGATGGTGCGATCGTGTTTTGTCGCGCCATTGCCATAAGCGGAAAGACCACAGTAATGCCTGATAACCCACCTTTACGCTGCGGACATTAGTAATCAGGCGCTTATACATGCCGGAAGTAAATATCTCAGCAATCATCCGTTGGCGGATAAGAATATCTGGCTCTTTGCGCACCGCATGGCAAACACGCAATGCTTCGTAAGTTATTTGCTGATGAAATTCCGGATAAATTGTAATTTTGTCGGCATAATTTCGATTTAATTTCTCCAGCAGTCGTGTAATCTTAATATAGTGCCGTTGATAATTAAGGTTTTTATTCCCTTGTCTATTCAACCGACTCACTGACGTATTATGCAGATAATATTTATATAACGATTGCTCGGTATATCGCGCACGCAGCGCGTTAAACATAAATTCTGTTGTCCAGACAATATCCTGATGATGTAATCCGGCAATAAATTTAATGTTATTTTTTACAATAACATCGCGGCGATAAACGCCCATCCAGACAACGTGAGTCCAGCGGCGAGAAGAAAGTCCCATCCGCAGCCAGTCCGGGCCGGTTAATACGCCGGTTGAGCGTATGCGATCGGTGGGAATGGATTGCCAGGTTTCCCCCGTTTCACGAAAACACCAGTCAGCGTTGCACTGCGCCACGTCGAGATCGTCCTCTAACGCCATGGTCATCAGCGTTTCGTACATAGTGGGATAGACTTCATCATCAGCATCGACAAAAGCAACATATTTGCCCGTCGCTGCCTCGATCCCGCGATTACGCGCCACCGATGCGCCAGCATTCGCCTGATGCAGCAAGCGAACATGCGGATGTTTTTCTGCGTAATGCTTTGCTATTTCAACAGAATTATCCGTTGAACCATCGTTAATAATAATAATTTCCAGAGCAGTCCAGGTTTGCGCGATTAAAGATTCCATACAAGTGCGGAAATCATCGCCCGCATTATATAACGGGATAATAACACTTAGTTTATTAGTGCTGTTCATCATAAATTACCGACGACCTCTGAAGTTACCCTGACGTTTTACAGGCTTTGTATTAAGAAACTATTAAGCCTGTGAAATATTATTTTTACGGGTGAGAAAGTAACTTCAGGCTAGAGAGATAATGAGAGCAGCAATATAAGATAACAGCGCAATTACGATATCTTTATTACACTGACAGGATTTTACATATTTAACGGATTATCCTCAGGGAAAAGGGCTGGAATTTTGGATTTTCAGATTGTAGACAAAGTGCGCTTTGTTTATGCCGGATGCGGCGTAAACGCCTTATCCGGCATACCAAATTGCGTAAATTTAATATGTTGCAGGAACCGCGTAGGCCTGATAAGCCGTAGCGCATCAGGCAATTTTGTGTTTTCCATCAGCTTCAAGGGCTGGAATACCAGCCCTTGATCGTGTTAATCCCAGCTCAGAATAACTTTCCCAGACTGGCCCGAACGCATGGCATCAAAGCCTTTCTGGAAATCGTCGATGGAGAAACGATGGGTAATGATTGGCGAGAGATCCAGACCAGACTGAATCAGCGCCGCCATCTTGTACCAGGTTTCAAACATCTCACGACCGTAAATACCTTTAATGAACAGTCCTTTAAAGATCACTTTTGTCCAGTCGATAGACATATCAGACGGCGGGATACCCAGCATCGCAATACGGCCACCGTGATTCATGGTGTCCAGCATCGTGCGAAACGCTGACGGCGCACCGGACATCTCCAGACCAACATCAAAGCCTTCAGTCATGCCCAGTTCTGCCATTACGTCGTTGAGATTCTCTTTCGCGACGTTAACCGCACGAGTGATGCCCATTTTGCGCGCCAGCCCCAGACGGTATTCGTTAACATCAGTGATCACCACGTTGCGTGCACCAACGTGTTTCGCTACCGCCGCGGCCATAATACCAATTGGGCCTGCACCAGAAACCAGAACATCTTCGCCGACCAGATCAAATGATAGCGCCGTATGCACCGCATTTCCGAACGGGTCAAAAATTGCGGCTAAGTCATCGGAGATATTGTCGGGGATTTTGAAGGCGTTGAATGCCGGGATCACCAGATATTCGGCGAAGCAGCCCGGGCGATTAACACCAACGCCTATCGTGTTGCGGCACAAATGGGTACGACCACCACGACAGTTGCGGCAATGACCACAGGTGATATGGCCTTCGCCAGAAACGCGATCGCCGATCTTGAAGCCTTTCACTTCCTGACCGATGCCAACCACCTCACCAACATATTCATGGCCTACAACCATCGGTACTGGGATGGTTTTTTGCGACCACTCATCCCAGTTATAGATGTGAACGTCAGTCCCGCAGATGGCTGTTTTACGGATTTTAATCAGCAGATCGTTATGTCCGAGTTCCGGTTCAGGAACGTCGGTCATCCAGATGCCCTCTTCCGCTTTCAGTTTGGATAACGCTTTCATCTCACATCCTCACTCAGGCGATTACGCCCAGTTGTTTACCAATACGCGTGAACGCTTCTACCGCACGCGTAATTTGCTCAGGGGTATGCGCCGCAGACATCTGGGTACGAATACGCGCCTGACCTTTCGGAACGACCGGATAGAAGAAACCGGTGACGTAAATGCCCTCTTTTTGCAGTTCACGGGCAAATTTTTGCGCCACTACAGCATCGCCAAGCATGACCGGAATAATGGCGTGATCAGCACCCGCCAGGGTAAAGCCCGCCGCCGACATCTGCTCACGGAACTGACGCGCGTTCGCCCACAGACGGTCACGAAGCTCACTGCCCGCTTCGACCATCTCCAGCACTTTAATGGAAGCAGCCACAATGGCAGGTGCCAGTGAGTTGGAGAACAGGTAAGGACGAGAACGCTGACGCAGCCACTCAACCACTTCTTTACGCGCTGCGGTGTAACCACCAGAAGCCCCGCCCAGTGCTTTACCCAGCGTGCCGGTGATGATATCGACACGGCCCATCACATCGCAGTATTCATGGGAGCCACGTCCGTTTTCACCGACAAAACCGACCGCATGAGAGTCATCAACCATCACCAAAGCGTCGTATTTATCCGCGAGATCGCAAACCCCTTTCAGGTTGGCAATTACGCCATCCATAGAGAACACACCATCGGTGGCGATTAACACATGGCGCGCCCCGGATTCACGCGCTTCTTTCAGGCACGCTTCCAGCTCTTGCATATTGTTGTTGGCATAGCGATAGCGTTTCGCTTTGCACAGCCGCACGCCGTCGATGATCGAGGCATGGTTCAGAGCATCGGAGATAATGGCGTCTTCCGCGCCCAGCAGCGTTTCAAACAGACCGCCGTTGGCATCAAAACAGGAAGAGTAGAGAATCGCATCTTCCATGCCGAGAAATGCTGCCAGTTTCTGCTCAAGCTCTTTATGGCTATCCTGGGTGCCGCAGATAAATCGCACCGAAGCCATGCCGAAACCGTGAGAATCCATTCCCGCTTTTGCCGCCGCAATCAGCTCCGGATGATTCGCCAGTCCGAGATAGTTATTGGCGCAAAAGTTTATGACGTGACTTCCATCAGCCACAGTGATGTCTGCTTGCTGCGCAGACGTAATAATGCGTTCTTCTTTAAACAACCCTTCCGCCCTTGCGGTTTCCAGATCGTTAGTTAACTGCTGATAAAATTCTCCACGCATTGCGGTTCTCCAGACAGGGCAATTTCCAGCACATATTACCCAAACTTATAGTTCGCGACGAGATGACGCGTTAACACTTCTGTAAAATTTAGAATAAATAACGTCCATCCCCCTCACTTTCGGCGAATGGCTGAAGCCAACGCCGTGTAGTGATATGATAGAAGCATTCGTGTCTGAGATTGTCTCTGACTCCATAATTCGAAGGTTACAGTTATGATCATCGTTACCGGCGGCGCGGGCTTTATCGGCAGCAACATCGTTAAGGCCCTGAATGATAAAGGCATCACCGATATTCTGGTGGTGGACAACCTGAAAGACGGCACCAAGTTTGTGAACCTGGTGGACCTGAACATCGCGGACTATATGGATAAGGAAGACTTCCTGATCCAGATTATGGCGGGCGAAGAGTTCGGCGATGTCGAAGCGATTTTCCACGAAGGCGCGTGCTCTTCCACTACCGAGTGGGACGGCAAGTATATGATGGATAACAACTATCAATACTCCAAAGAGCTGCTGCACTACTGTCTGGAGCGCGAAATCCCGTTCCTGTACGCCTCTTCCGCAGCCACTTACGGCGGTCGCACCTCCGACTTTATTGAATCCCGCGAATACGAAAAACCACTGAATGTCTACGGTTATTCGAAGTTCCTGTTTGATGAATATGTTCGTCAAATCCTGCCAGAAGCGAACTCGCAGATTGTTGGTTTCCGCTATTTCAACGTTTATGGACCGCGTGAAGGCCATAAAGGCAGCATGGCGAGCGTCGCTTTCCATCTCAACACCCAGCTTAACAACGGTGAATCACCGAAACTGTTCGAAGGTAGCGAGAACTTTAAACGCGACTTCGTCTACGTGGGCGACGTGGCTGATGTGAATCTGTGGTTCCTGGAAAATGGCGTTTCCGGCATCTTCAACCTCGGTACTGGTCGTGCGGAATCCTTCCAGGCAGTAGCAGATGCAACACTTGCTTATCACAAGAAAGGTCAGATCGAATACATTCCGTTCCCGGATAAACTGAAAGGCCGCTACCAGGCATTTACTCAGGCGGATCTGACTAATCTGCGCGCTGCGGGTTACGACAAACCGTTCAAAACTGTTGCTGAAGGTGTAACGGAATACATGGCCTGGCTGAATCGCGACATCAACGTAAATTCACAAAATCATTCGAGCGGTATCAAGGCGGCAACGAAGTGAATCTCCGGGAGCTTACAAAAGTAAGTGACCGGAGTGAACGCAGGCAGCCGCCGCAGAGACAGCTTGAAGGATGAAGTGAATGAAAATATTGGTGATCGGCCCGTCGTGGGTTGGCGACATGATGATGTCGCAAAGTCTCTATCGCACGCTCCAGGCGCGCTATCCCCAGGCGATAATCGACGTGATGGCACCGGCATGGTGCCGTCCATTATTATCGCGGATGCCGGAAGTTAACGAAGCTATCCCGATGCCTCTCGGTCACGGGGCGCTGGAAATCGGTGAACGCCGCAAACTGGGTCATAGTCTGCGTGAAAAGCGCTACGACCGCGCCTATGTCTTACCCAACTCCTTCAAATCTGCATTAGTGCCTTTCTTCGCGGGTATTCCTCATCGCACCGGCTGGCGCGGCGAGATGCGCTACGGTTTACTCAACGATGTACGTGTGCTCGATAAAGAAGCCTGGCCGCTAATGGTGGAACGCTATGTGGCGCTGGCCTATGACAAAGGCGTAATGCGTACCGCACAAGATCTACCAAAACCGTTGTTATGGCCGCAATTGCAGGTGAGCGAAGGTGAAAAATCGTATGCCTGTAACCAATTTTCGCTCTCATCAGAACGTCCGATGATTGGCTTTTGCCCGGGTGCGGAGTTTGGCCCGGCGAAACGCTGGCCACACTACCACTATGCAGAGCTGGCAAAGCAGCTGATTGATGAAGGTTATCAGGTGGTTCTGTTTGGCTCTGCGAAAGATCATGAGGCGGGCAATGAGATTCTTGCCGCTTTGAATACCGAGCAGCAGGCATGGTGTCGGAACCTGGCGGGGGAAACACAGCTTGAGCAGGCAGTCATTTTGATTGCCGCCTGTAAAGCCATTGTCACTAACGATTCTGGCCTGATGCACGTTGCTGCGGCGCTCAATCGTCCACTGGTTGCTCTGTATGGGCCGAGCAGTCCGGACTTTACGCCGCCGCTTTCCCATAAAGCGCGCGTGATCCGCCTGATTACCGGCTATCACAAAGTGCGTAAAGGTGACGCTGCAGAGGGTTACCACCAGAGCTTGATCGACATTACTCCCCAGCACGTGTTGGAAGAACTCAACGCGCTATTGTTACAAGAGGAAGCCTGACGGATGCGGGTTCTGATCGTTAAAACATCGTCGATGGGCGATGTTCTCCATACGCTGCCCGCACTCACCGATGCCCAGCAGGCAATCCCGGGGATTAAGTTTGATTGGGTGGTAGAAGAGGGATTCGCGCAAATTCCGTCCTGGCACGCCGCCGTTGAGCGGGTTATTCCGGTGGCGATACGACGCTGGCGCAAAGCCTGGTTCTCGGCCCCCATAAAAGCGGAACGGAAAGCGTTTCGTGAAGCCCTTCAGGCAGAAAACTATGACGCAGTTATCGATGCCCAAGGGCTGGTAAAAAGCGCAGCGCTGGTGACACGTTTAGCACATGGCGTTAAGCATGGAATGGACTGGCAAACCGCTCGCGAGCCTTTAGCCAGCCTGTTTTACAATCGCAAACATCATATTGCGAAACAGCAGCATGCCGTAGAACGTACCCGTGAACTGTTCGCAAAAAGCCTTGGGTATAGCAAACCGCAGGCCCAGGGCGATTATGCTATTGCGCAGCATTTCCTGACAAATCCTCTACCGGATGCTGGGGAGTATGCTGTATTCCTTCATGCGACCACCCGCGATGATAAACACTGGCCGGAAGAGCACTGGCGAGAATTAATTGGTTTACTGGCAGGTTCAGGGATTCGAATTAAACTACCGTGGGGAGCGCCACATGAAGAAGAGCGGGCAAAAAGGTTGGCGGAAGGCTTTGATTATGTCGACGTACTGCCGAAGATGACTCTGGAAGGCGTTGCCCGTGTGCTGGCTGGAGCTAAATTTGTTGTGTCAGTCGATACAGGATTAAGCCATTTAACTGCGGCACTCGATAAACCCAATATCACAGTTTATGGGCCTACAGACCCGGGATTAATTGGCGGTTATGGGAAGAATCAGGTAGTTTGCATGGCACCGGGGAAAGATCTTGCTCATCTGGCTGCAGAAGCAGTATTAAAAAAAATCAATTCTTGATTAACACGTTCTATATTATTTAAGATGGTGGAGAAGCAATGTTAACAGCCTCGCTGGCGCTGCGTAATAAAGAGAATTGGAAACCATACTGGAATAGAGTGTTGGTATTCCTCTTTATTGCAACCTTTTTCCTTGATGGTATTACCCGTTATAAACATATCATATCTGTACTAATGATTATTACGGTAATTTATCAAGTTTTCCGTGCTCCAGGGACATTTAAAGAGCTCTACAAAAATAATCTTTTTTATAGTGTCCTGGCTCTGTCACTCATTCTTTTATATGCCACTTTCATATCACCAGATCTGAATATAAGTTTTAAAGAATTCAGTAACACAGTGCTAAAAGGATTTTTGGCATATAGTTTACTTATACCCGTATTATTAAAAGATGAAGATAATGAAAGCATCGGTAAAGTTGTACTATACTCATTAGTTACCGGGCTTGGGTTACGTTGTCTTGTTGAAATTATTTCTTATATTCAGGATTATAATAAAGGAATAATGCCATTTTCGACCTATGATCATCGTAGTATTTCCGACTCAATGGTGTTTCTATTTCCAGCATTATTAAACCTTTGGCTTATCAAGAAAACCTCTTATAAAATAATATTCATAATTTTTAGCGCAGTTTTCTTGTTTCTGCTATTAGGAACGCTCTCTCGTGGTGCATGGCTGGCAGTATTCATAGTGACTCTACTATGGTTAATCTTAAATCGTCAGTGGAAATTATTGATGCTGACCTCTATCGTTATTTCTGTTGCAGCAACTTGCGTATTTACCTTTAAAGGTGATCATACCGATGAAGATAGGCTTATTTATAAACTTCAACAGACCGACAGTTCTTATCGCTATACCAATGGTACACAAGGTACAGCATGGACATTAATTATGGAGAACCCGCTTAAGGGATATGGCTATGGCGATGATATTTACCATGCAATATACAATAAGCGTGTCGTAGATTTTCCATCATGGACGTTCAGGCAATCCATTGGACCACACAACATTATTTTATCAATTTGGTTTGCAGCAGGTTTAGCTGGGCTACTCGCTTTACTTTATCTGTATGGCTCTATTATCAAAGAAACAGCTAACGCAACATTTAAAAAAGTAGTGGTCACTCCTTATAATGGTCAATTACTGCTATTTTTAACTCTTGTTGGTTTTTATATTATCCGAGGTAATTTCGAGGAAGTTGCTCTCAAACCAATTGGCTTGATTGTTGGTTTGCTGTTAGCTATGCGGAATAAATAAAAAAAAGCCTGCCTGAAATTTAGTTCAGGCAGGCTCTTCAAATCAAATAATTTTAACCAAACCAGTTTTGCATTTGTGTCTCAAAACACTGAGTTACATGTTCCCAGCTATATTTTGAAAAAACGAATTTCTGGGCATTTTCGGCAATTTGTGCTTTATTACTGTCTGCTAAGACCCGTTTGATATCAAAGAGAATGCTTTCAGGAGTCATAGGTTCTGCAAGGTGATATCCTGTTATTCCTTCCAGAACAAACTCGCTTATCCCACCTTTTTGACTCGCAAGTACAGGTTTACCAGCCGCCATCGCTTCAACAGCTACCATGCAGAAAGCTTCTTCTACCTGAGAAGGAACAACAACTAAATCTGCTAAGCGGTAATATTTATGCATCTGCTCTGGTGGCTGCCCACCCGCCATAATACATTGCGCGCCAATAGCTTTCGCTTCATCCAAAACCTTTTTCTGATATTCAGCTTTTTCACCTTTTTTACTGGCAAAAGGATCACCAACGATAACCAATTTAAGGTTATCTCGATTCTTACGCAGCTTATTGAAAGCATCCATAAGCATCAGACAGCCTTTATCTGGCGATATCCTTCCTGCAAATAGTAACACCGTATCATTCGCATCGATGTTAAGCCTCTTCCTTAAATCTTCAGTATTATCATGTACATACGATTCAGAGCAAAAACCATTAGGCACAATAGCAATATCTGCATCAGGCATTTTTCCCGAATAGAAATCGAACAGAAACTGGCTAGGAACAATTACTTTTACATTTTTGTCTAACTGCCCTGGTTCAAAAGCATTGTGAAGGTGCATGACTAGCTGCGCTTGAGGACTTCTGCCACGAATCTGTTTATACAGCTTCATACTATTGTGGATAACAATAACTGAGTCTTTCGGATCAGCGTTTATAGGTTGAGTATTTAAAATGCGCTGAGAATATGGCACAGGATCAAGTCGAGTCCACTTTTGGAAAAGTCGTTTATAGACTCGACTAAAACCAATGTAGTGAATATCACAATTATCATTTACTTTTGTGTAGATCGGGTAACCGTCGTTTCGAATACATGCGATAGTTGCTGGAATCGAAAGCCTTTTGGCGACCTGATAAATCCATGTTTCAACCGCTGCAGCTCCTTTTGGCGGTATAGAAAATATTGGTGTGACAGTAAATATTATCTTTTTAATCATTATTAGCCAACTCCAATATTTTGATAATACGAGATAAAGACATAGAAAATACTAGATTATTTTTTAGCAACCCCAAGATTATAAAATTTATGACAGTTCCATATATGGAATGATATCATATTGAATTGCTGTATCATCCGACAAATTATAAATATTAATATCATCTACATTATCACGCATAAAACGGAAAAATGGCAAGATTTTAAATAAATCCTTACTTAATTCCGAGGGCATGGGATTCTTATTTTCATCATAGAAACGCGAACAGCTACCAGTTAAATCCAGACCGGAACAAATAATCCGTGCATACTTTAGTGAATATGCTATTTGAATTGCAGCAAAAGCAATAGTATGGCATGAGCAATAACCAAGACTAATGTCCTTGCAAAATCCAACCAGACGACCTTTTTTAGACAACGGTACAGAGATCAGCAGTTCTTTGTGAATCTGGCTCAAAATATTAAATTTAACCTTCTTTATCAAACCGCCTTTTTCTCGGCGGTAAAAGGACCGTAATACGAGGCAGTTCTGGAGGATATAAAGTTTATCTTCTTTGGAAGCGTGTTCATAAACGTCAACGTTTACTATGGTATAACGACTTCTCTGGCTAAATTTATAAAAATCATCACGACGCTGATGTAAAAAGCGAACATCTGTAAGTACATATATGAAAGGAACGATATTATGACTTAACAAATATTGCGCAGAACCATTGACAGCAATAATATCCTTTGTTCGTAATGCTGACAAAGGTGTTTTTTGCGATGTAGGGCCAGAAAGAAAAATAATAACATCATCAGATGTTTTATTTTTAATCAGGTTTTCAACATCTTTTTTGTCAATGTATCTAATATTCTTCATGATAAACCTGTGAAATAAATAACTCCGCTTAAAACTGTCCTGGTGAAGACATGTAATTGTGGATATTTTTATTTTAGCGCGCTGGTTTCCCTTTCAAACGCCGCATAAAATTGCGCATTTTTTTACGATATACTAAAAGATAATAGCCTAGATCTTTAATCTCATTTTTAATACCGTAATGACGCTCTAAGTCAATACGATCTTTCGCTTTACGCTGCGCTGAAGCACGTTTTCCGGAGAGATCAATAATTCGAACCTCACCATTTTTTATAATGAAGTTACCACGATGGGGGTCGCCAGAAACCATGCCATGTTTATGTAAGGAATTAATTGATTGCTGAATTTTATTTTTTAGCACATTATCAATATCAGGCATATCACACAACTCTATGCCATCAATATACTCGATGATCATGATATAAGTATGGACAAATCGTAAGGTTTTGCGTTCAGCCAATAAATAAAAGTCATTGAGTGTATTTAACCCTTCATTTCGTACTTTTTGGGTTTGCTCAAAAAGGCGTTCGTAATAATCACCTTTTAACAGAGACTTAAAGAAACGTTCGTTACGCTTAACTTTCGGAGAAAAAACCTTAAGAATCAATTTACCGTAATCGGTATCAATAAGCATAACTTTTGTATCATCAATAGAACGAAAAACCTTTATGATATTTATATTATAAGACAAGAAGTCATTTAATACATTGAGATACTTTGAATTGTTTTCATCGGTAAAAACAACCAAGTCTTTGATCTTGCTCTTCTGAATCATAATAACCCAGTTAAATGTTATTTACGGTAATATTTTCGGCAAAGATAACAGACTCCTGCTATAATTCCTGAGATATAATTATGCTGCACTAAAAGATGTTTATATCTTTTTTTAAATTCAATAATTGATTTTGCATCTCGTGGAGAGTCATCTTTCCATGGTGAATTTTCTAAAGCTATTTTATA
This sequence comes from Escherichia sp. E10V5, assembly GCF_004212315.1. Classification (NCBI taxonomy): domain Bacteria; kingdom Pseudomonadati; phylum Pseudomonadota; class Gammaproteobacteria; order Enterobacterales; family Enterobacteriaceae; genus Escherichia; species Escherichia sp. E10V5. The sequence continues at coordinate 33,575 of NZ_RHJM01000037.1, read as the reverse complement.
GTATTTTACCGATGGATAAATTGCCCATTTGTGCCACGGTTTAGTTGCACCGGTATAATGAATAAGCAGAGTATTTTCTGTAATCAGATTTTTATAGTTTTGATGTGTTTTGTCTTTTAATTCACTTTTAATTGTATAAATTGTATTGTACTCACGAGGCAAAAATATTGTCATCCCTTTCAGTAAGATATTCATAACATCCTGATCAGGGTATTTATAAACATTATCTTTACTCATAAGAATAGACAACGCTTTTTCTGTTAGCTTTGCGTCAGCCCATTTTTTTAAGTCTAAATAAACGACGCCGGAATTAAAGTACTGCCCAAGTAATTCAGGATCAGACAACCTGGATACCGCCTTTTCCTGCATTGGATCAACATCTTTAACAACAGCAGCCACCGCTCCGTTTAAATCCAGATGCAATAGTTGGCTAATATCGCCTTTACAAACAACATCTGCATCAAGATAAAGCAAACGATCAAGCGTTAAACCCAATAATTGAAATGCAAATAAACGGAAGTACATTGCTCTTGACCAGACCTGTGTACAAGGCAAGCACTGGAGCTTATCAGTGTTAATTCTATATAGCGTGATTCTTAATTGGTATTGCTCTGCAAGCTTTGCGACTTTTTGAAAAAAAACATCATTATAAACGTCAGCAATAATATAAAAATCAAGATTAATATGTCGATTGTTTAGGACAATTGATGTGATGGAAACACCTACACCATCAAGATAATTAGCATCGACACCATAGGCAACATTTAAACATTCAGAAGTATTTATATTAACTAGCCGATAATCCCAGGCTTTAACTTTATCTATCTCTATGGTAGGAAATGAGTCCACAATGCTACCCTTATATCATTACTTTATAGTTTCCCAGTTTTAATGCTTTATCTTTTCAATAAAATAAAAAAGATAATTGCTAAATCCTTTTAGATATCTATGCTTTTTAAGCATATGTTTTGCGCTATATCTTAATTGATTGCTATTGTTCGGTTTCAGCAACGCCGTGCTCTTCCATGGCGAAGCATTTTTTGCCTCCATAAAGGCTTGTGATACAGGATAATCCCAGGCCCAATCATGCCAAGGCTTGGTTGGACCGATATAGTGGATAAAAATAGTATCGTTGGTTACTGGGTTTGTAAAACTTTCTTTGAGTTGATAGTTTAAGCTAAACTGGGTGTTATATTTTATATCAGCAAAAATAAGTCTGTCTGCCAGCAACATATTTAATACATCCTGATCAGGATGTGTTATTTTTTTGACTATTTCTGGATCATTTAGCATTGCTATGGCTCGTGCAGAAACCTGCTGAGCCGCCCATTGGTCAGTATTAATCAATAAAAAACCGGAGTTAAAGTAACCTTTAGCAATTCCCGCAACACCTAACGAATGGGCGCGTTTTTCCCACCAGTCAGCTTGCCCTTCTGTAACAACCATTGCGACTTTATTGTCAGGAAATGAGAAATTAATTAGTGGCTCAATAGTCCCCTGACAAATGATATCTGCATCCAGATAAAGGACTTTAGACGTCTTATTAATAAAGTAATCTGCAATAACAAAGCGAAAATATATTGCATGAGTCCAGTTCTTAGTGCTAGGCAATGAGCGGAGTCGATCAGCATTAATCAGATATATTTTAATTCTGGTTTTATACTGCAGCGCCAGGGCATCAAAATACTTACGATCATCATCACCAAAATAGTCAGTAAAAATATGGAAACACAATCGACTTCCTTCATTATACTTTAATATTGAAGCAATCGAAATTCCGCAACCAAATAGAAAATTTTTGTCAGTTCCATAAGCGATGTCCAGACAAAGATTTTCTGTTTCTACTTTATGATTATAATCAATAACTGAATTAAGAAACTCAGTTTCCTGGAAAAACACCTGCTGCATTATTTCCTCCGGGAAATAGCAGAAATAATTATCTTATGTAATCTATCGTAATACTTCGATTGGTAAAATTTATCGATCGACGCAGGAATTTTTTCATGTTCGATATAAATTTCACCTGCTATATATTTATTGAGAAGAGTTACAAAACCAGCAATATCTCCCGGTTGATACAGATGACCATTAACATCAGGTTGAATAATGTCGGCAGGCCCGGAGACACAATCGGCGCTGATGCAAGGAATTCCCCATGACAAGGCTTCAAGTAGGGTCATTGGGAAACCTTCAAAAGATGATGTGAGCAATAACGCACTCACTTTTTTAATATCTTGCTGGACCAATACCCAGGGATGTTGTTGCCAACCATACCAGACAATTCGATCATCAATATTTAATTCTCTACCATAAGCCTGACATTTTTCGAAATCGGAACCATCACCCAATACATGGAGTTTCCAGTTACCTTGCGCTTGTGATAAGCCATCAAGGAGGTCTTTAACTCGCTTCTGGCCCTCGAATTTCATACGCCCAACATAAATGAACGTTGTCGTTTCGCCTTCCTCAGGCGCAGGAATGACTGTGTCTTTAGCTTCGACTGGATTAAAAATAACATTTATCGTCGATTCTGCTACACCCCAATTAATCATTTGCTGTTTAATGCCAGAGCTGATTGCTAAATGATAGTCGGCACAGGTGATATATTCAGCATGTTTTTTGTGATCTAAAGAAAAATGCGGCCATGAAAATACTGGCACATTAATTCCTGATTTTTTACGTGCTTTGGCGGCAAACAGGCAGGAGATCACATCAATACAAATAACGATATCTGGTTGGTACTCCTGAAGCCATTTACTTAGAGCATAAATATGTTTCGCCCGACGCAAAAAACCTAAACGAATATTGGAAAATGAACATGAGTATTTAATACCTTCCAGCCATCCCTTATCCATTTTATCATTACGACAAAAGAAAAACATTTCACTATGGATATGTTGTTTCCTGAAGGTAGTAATAACATCACGAATGACTGTTTCCATGCCGCCAAATCCAGAAACAGCTTCGCCGATAAATGCTATTTTCATTGAAACTCTCATTAATTGAGTAAAGCTCACTGTTTTAATGATTTTATTTTTCTATAAAATCAGAAACAATTGTTGACATCATTTTATCAGGACTGAATTTATATAAGCTATCATAATCCATTGGTTTAACAGATGAGTTAATAAAATACTCTAACTTATCCCAATCATCATGACCTATTATAAAAAAGCGAGACTCACTATAGATTTCTGAACCAAGTATATTTATATTATTAGTAATTAATTTTTTATTGAAAAATAGTGCCTCAAGTATACGAAGAGTCCAGCCAGATTGGTTTTCTTTAGTTATATCAACAATTATATTAGCATTTAATGTTCTTCTAATATTCTCTTCATACGGTATTTGTTCTTCAATCAAATACTTTGAAGTCGGAGATGATGTTTTATCTTTGACAACATTAAAATCTAACTTACATCCTAGTGTTGTTAATCTATCGGCTAATTCATTAATTATTTGAAGACGTCCTTTATCACGACCAAGAAAAAAACATATTGGCTGACTGTTATTTTTGTCAGATAAACTATAATTTCTAATTTCATCCATTCCTATAGGAAAAAATTGTTCTATTGCCTTGGTCTTTTCATTCCCTATAAATCTATGTTCAAAATCATAGATAATATCAAAATAATTAGTGTTATCAAAAATAAAATCTTCGCTGACAGTATTTCTTAGAAGCAAAACTTTATGACAGTTAATGTTTTTTAATATTTGTTTATTGATACCTTTATTAATAACACTGTCATTAAAGATAATTATGTCATCTTTTCTGATATCATTGAGGTAATGCTTGATGAATAATCGCCCCAGCCATGCATTATCCATCCCTAATTTCGAAATTTTCTTATTAACCCAGTTGTATTTTTTTGGTGTTGTTATATTTTTTATCTTGTACTTTTTTTTCAGGTACTGGATCATTCTTAATTCATAATCTGCAATCCAGTTTATAAAATAAATAGTCATAATGAAGTTAGTTCCAGTACATACTGATAAATATTTTTATAATCCTTTGCGTTGTGTTCGCTCTTTAATATGCTCGGCCTTAACACTTGCCATGTTCAATAAATTCCGTTCAAGAGATAATATCTTTCGTAAAGGCATCCCAAAATAAACCTTCATAAATCGCCAGATATCTCTCTGCGTCAGCCCAATATTCATTGATGAGAAATACAAACCAATCAGGTCTTTATCGCGCCAACGACGCGGTACTTTTGCACGTATCTGTGCCCGATGCAGATCGATAACCGAAATTTTTAATTCATCTTCCCGGCCAGTAAATGGCAAATGAAGTAAAAAGTGGCAAATGTAGCAGTCACGGTGATTTATCCCTGCGGCGTGCATTTTACGCACCATGGTTGCCACTCGTGTAATCAGCATACGCTTTACACGTATATCAGGCGGGTTGACTGCCCAATCAGCACAATAATCTTCAAGGCTAATCGTGGGAGTGAGATCTTCGGTAATAATAAATGATGTACGGGTTAATGGGTTTAAACCTTTCTCACCAAACCCAATGCCCTTCATTGTATCAACGCCAACATCACTCAGGCGATGAATAGCGTGCCACTCTCTGTCTGCGCCCAAAACGGGCATCCGTAATGAGAGTAGATTTTTTACAATCTCTTTTAATGTCGTCCCCTTGTGCCATTTAAGAAAATAGCTTTTCCCGGACAGCTCAAAGCGTAATGTGCGACGCGTCTCGAGTTCACGAAAGACCTCGCCGTTCAGTTCTTTGACTTCTGCAAAAACATCTTTACCACGCCAAAGTGTGGCAAGCGGCTCTTTTAATTCAACCATCTAAACCACCTGTAATGATATCTGCGGCTTTCTCTGGCAGGCTATACAAATCCTGAGTATCGGCATAATGGCGAGCATTCTCCGCCCAGGCCATTCGTAATGGAGACTGAGTTAACGCTTTACGTAAAACCTCATTTAATTGTTCCTGGGAGAAAGGTTCAGCAATGACCGTTCCACAATTGGCATCTGCAATATAATGCGCATACCCACATACTGCAGTTGTTAAAACAGGTAATCCAGCAGTGATCGCTTCAAGAAGAACGATACCCGCGGCTTCCTGATAAGCGGGATGCAGTAATAAATCAGCGGCTGCCATTAATTCTGACACATCATTGCGACCGGAGAAGAAATGCACATTGCTCCGCACGCCGAGTTTTTCTGCCAACGCTTCAAATTTCCGCGGTTTATCCTGACCAACAACAAATAAAAGCGTATTGTGACGTAATGATTCCGGTAACGATGCCAAAGCTTCAATTGAGCGATCAACACCTTTACGACCAAAATCTGATCCAACCTGCAGTAATAAGTTTTGTTGCTCTTTTATGCCATTTTTCTGGCGATAAATTTCACGACTGTTTGGGATTTGCTCGCTGTATTTTCTGTCCGGATAAATACCGGGAGGAAGAATTTGAAAACGTTCAGATTCAGTTTGATAATGCTTCTGGAAATCGGCGATTTGCTTATCGGTCAGCATCATAAGTTTCGTCGATTTACCCTGCTCGAAAGTCGCTCGCTCAAATGCGGCATAATGGCGATATCGTGATGTTAAACGATATAAAAAACCTTTTTCTTGCGCAACTTTCTCGGCGTAACAAACATCAGCGGCAAAATAAACATCCAGACCTGGCATCTTATTAAACCCAACAACGCGATCAGCGGGATGCTCTTTGAGATGATTTTGTACCCAGGCATAATATTCTGCATTGCGTCCATGGTTGGTATGGGACTTAACTGGCACCTGAATAAGCTCAAATGCTTTTGGGCAATCACCTTCCCATGACTGCGTATAGACTCGAACATGGTGGCCCCGTGCGGCAACTGTTGATGCAATGCGCATAAAGTCACGTTGAAGCCCACCAAATGGAAAATATTTATATAAACAAAACGCCACGATCATAATTGTGTATTCCTGTCAGCTGATGGGGCATCTTCTGGCAACAGCTTTTCCGTAGCGGCGATCACATCTTCCGCTGGAATAACAGAAAGATATTTTTTGTTGCGGTCAAGTTCATGCCGGGTCGGCATTTTCTGATAATTCCCCGCCAAGAATTGAATAATATTCTCGGTCCATGGGCGCCAGAATACATGATCAGTGGCTCCAAAGAGGCTAATAACTGGCGTCTTCACCGCCGCCGCAATATGCCCCGGCGCAGAATCCACACCAATAAAAAGCACTGCATGATCAATTAACGCGCCTAGTTCAGGAAAACGTGTTTTACCTGCAAGGCCAGTAATGGGTTTTGTTTCGCAACCTCGTGCAATCTCATCTACACAAGCGAGATCATCTGCCGAAGGCCCACAGGTCAGGACAACCTGATACCCTCGCTGTTGCAGCGCATCGATAACCTTAGAAAATTTATCGTTATCCCAGCACTTAAATATCTGACGCGCTGTCGGCTGGATGACAACATAATGATCTTTTACGCCCAGGGCATCTAATTCCTGGCGCATCTTCTTCCAGCAATCTTCGGCGTAACTCATTGTTGTGTCAGTGTAGAAATCGGTAATACCTAATGGCTCAAGGACCGATAAATTACGCTCAACAATATGTGTGCCGTGTATTGGCGCTAAGTGTGTGAAGCTTTTTTTCCAAATGCCATGCTGCCGATGACCATAAAGTTGCGATATTTTCATCCGTGCGGGTAAAAAACGTACCAGCAGCGCCACCATCCACTGATCCGTAAGATTAATGACCAAGTCATAATTATTCGCACGCAGAGTTTTTATCAACGAAAGCACATTTTTAATTTTATCGAATGTTCCCGCACCTTTATTGCTTATCCCGTAGAGCGCATTAATTTCCGGGTTTTCAGACAAAATAGGGATGGTATCCTGATAAAGCAGCATATCGATTTTTGCATCGGGATAATTCTGCTTGAGCGTACTGATGACAGGAGTAGTTAATAACATATCTCCATGATATCGCATCTTTATGACCAGAATTTTTCGAAATGGCTTTTCCACTAGCGACTCTTTTGTGTGATTGTCTGATTTAGTTAAGCAGAAAAAAAGCACGCTACCGCCCCAGGCTCAACAGCTACCTGAATACTGATAACGCACTTACTTGACGTGCTAGTGTATCATTTCTTTCGCAGCAATCCGACCCGAATGATTTTTATACACAAAATATGTTTTAATCATATAAATCAAATAGATAAAAAATAGCATGTCGATAATGTCGGTACGGCCAATGTAGAGTTGAAAATGGGGCCGAGTTTCAATGATTCGCATAAAAATACAAAAAAAATGAAGATGTAGCGGCAGATCAGACCAAACTGAAGCTATTTAAGTCAAAAACGGGAAAAGTAATGGTAAAGCCACCGTTAAATACATAGAATCCCCAGCACATCCATAAGTCAGCTATTTATTATGCTCGAATTGCTTTACACCGCCCTTCTCTACCTTATTCAGCCGCTAATCTGGATACGGCTCTGGGTGCGCGGACGTAAGGCTCCGGCCTATCGAAAACGCTGGGGTGAACGTTACGGTTTTTACCGCCATCCGCTAACACCAGGCGGCATTATGCTGCACTCCGTCTCCGTCGGTGAAACCCTGGCGGCAATCCCGTTGGTGCGCGCGCTGCGTCATCGCTATCCTGATTTACCAATCACAGTCACGACTATGACGCCGACTGGTTCGGAGCGCGTACAATCGGCTTTTGGAAAAGATGTTCAGCACGTCTATCTGCCTTACGATCTGCCCGATGCGCTCAGCCGTTTCCTGAATAAAGTCGACCCAAAACTGGTGTTGATTATGGAAACCGAACTATGGCCTAACCTGATTGCGGCGCTACATAAACGTAAAATTCCACTGGTTATCGCTAATGCGCGACTCTCTGCACGCTCTGCCGCAGGTTACGCCAAACTGGGTAAATTTGTTCGTCGCTTGCTCCGCCGTATTACGCTGATTGCTGCGCAAAATGAAGAAGATGCTGCGCGCTTTGTGACACTGGGTGCAAAAAATAATCAGGTGACCGTTACCGGTAGCCTGAAATTCGATATTTCAGTGACGCCTCAGTTGGCCGCTAAAGCAGTAACACTGCGCCGCCAGTGGGCGCCGCATCGTCCGGTATGGATTGCCACCAGCACTCATGATGGCGAAGAGAGCGTAGTGATTGCCGCCCATCAGGCGCTGTTACAACAGTTCCCGAATTTATTGCTCATCCTGGTACCCCGTCATCCGGAACGCTTCCCGGATGCGATTAACCTTGTCCGCCAGGCTGGACTAAGCTATATCACACGCTCCTCAGGGGAAGTCCCCTCCACCAGCACGCAGGTTGTGGTTGGCGATACGATGGGCGAACTGATGTTGCTGTACGGTATTGCCGATCTCGCGTTTGTTGGCGGTTCACTGGTTGAACGCGGTGGGCATAATCCGCTGGAGGCCGCCGCACACGCTATCCCGGTGTTGATGGGGCCGCATACCTTTAACTTTAAAGACATTTGCGCGCGGCTGGAGCAGGCAAGCGGGCTGATTACCGTCACCGATGCCACTACGCTTGCAAAAGAGGTTTCCTCTTTACTCACCGACGCCGATTACCGTAGTTTCTATGGCCGTCATGCCGTTGAAGTGCTGTATCAAAACCAGGGCGCGCTACAGCGTCTGCTTCAACTGCTGGAACCTTACCTGCCACCGAAAACGCATTGAGGTTGTTATGCAAAAACGGGCGATTTATCCGGGTACTTTCGATCCCATTACCAATGGTCATATCGATATCGTGACGCGCGCCACGCAGATGTTCGATCACGTTATTCTGGCGATTGCCGCCAGCCCCAGTAAAAAACCGATGTTTACTCTGGAAGAGCGTGTGGCGCTGGCACAACAGGCAACTGCGCATCTGGGAAATGTTGAAGTGGTCGGATTTAGCGATTTGATGGCAAACTTCGCCCGTAATCAACACGCTACGGTGCTGATTCGTGGCCTGCGTGCGGTGGCAGATTTTGAATATGAAATGCAGCTGGCGCATATGAATCGCCACTTAATGCCAGAACTGGAAAGTGTGTTTCTGATGCCGTCGAAAGAGTGGTCCTTTATCTCTTCATCGTTGGTGAAAGAGGTGGCGCGCCATCAGGGCGATGTCACCCATTTCCTGCCGGAGAATGTCCATCAGGCGCTGATGGCGAAGTTAGCGTAGCGTTTATGCCGGATGGTATGCCATCCGGCAAGCATCAATTATTTCTGGCAGTGCTTGCAATAAAACGTTGCCCGCTGCGCATGTTTAGACGCCACAATCGGCGTACCGCACACCCGACACGGCTCACCTTTTCGCCCGTAAACCTGCAATTCCTGCGCGAAATAGCCCGGTTTACCATCACTTTGCAGAAAATCTTTCAGCGTTGTACCACCCTGCTCAATCGAGCGCAGCAACACCGCTTTGATCACCCGAGCTAACAATTCACACTCTGCCAGCGACAGTGATGACGCCAGCCGATCCGGATGGATCCCCGCCGCAAACAGAGATTCGCTGGCATAGATATTCCCTACGCCTACCACCAGTTTGTTATCCATCAGCCAGGGCTTAATCGCCGTCTTTTTCTTCGCGCACTTCTGATGCAGGTACTCACCGTTGAAATCGTCGCTAAGCGGCTCCGGTCCAAGATGGACCAGCACGTTGTGCCCTTCCAGCTCTTTGGTCCACAGCCAGGCACCAAAGCGGCGCGGATCGGTGTAGCGCAGCACTTTACCGTTGCTCATCACCAAATCAACATGATCATGCTTTTCAGGGGGAAGGTCTTCCGTAAGTATGCGCAAACTGCCAGACATGCCCAGGTGAATGATAATCCAGCCCTCAGGCAGCTCCAGCAGCAGATATTTAGCACGCCGCTGAACACTTAGCACTGGTTGGTCGCTTAAACGGTAGATTTCTTCCGAAACCGGCCAGCGCAAGCGTCCGTTGCGCACCACCGCATGAAGAATGGTTGCACCAACGAGATGCGGTTCTATGCCGCGACGGCTGGTTTCAACTTCGGGTAATTCAGGCATAGCATCTCCAGGAATGAACAGATGCAGTCAATATGGGGGCAGGCAGATAACAAAAAACCCCGCCGTAGCGAGGTTTTTCGTTACATCAAAGCGAAAATTATTTGATTTTCGCTTCTTTGTAGATCACGTGCTGGCGAACAACTGGATCGAATTTTTTCAGTTCCAGTTTTTCCGGCTTAGTACGTTTGTTCTTCGTAGTGGTATAGAAGTGACCAGTACCAGCAGAAGAAACCAGCTTGATTTTCTCACGAATACCTTTAGCCATGATTTATTTCCTCTAAGTACTTAGTACTTTTCGCCACGGGCACGCAGTTCAGCCAGAACTGTATCGATGCCTTTTTTATCGATTACACGCATACCTTTAGCAGATACGCGCAGGGTGACAAAACGCTTCTCGCTCTCAACCCAGAAACGGTGAGAGTGCAGGTTCGGCAGGAAACGGCGTTTAGTCGCGTTCAGTGCGTGGGAACGGTTGTTACCGGTCACCGGACGCTTGCCAGTAACTTGGCAGACTCGGGACATGTCTATTCTCCAAAAATCAAATTAGCTCGAGCTTCGTATGGGGTATTGGCGCCTCGTCAGGCTTTACAGCCCGGTCATCGCAGTTCTATGTGAACTCTCGATTGCCAGGCCCAAATGCCAAACCCGAGATTCTCAAAGGTGGCGTAGTATACGCTGACTCGGCGATGTGCTCAAGTCCCGAACAGACAAAGATCCCGAAGGATCGCGCATAGCGGATTAAATCCAGCCGCGTTCGGCAAAAGAAACATATTCTCCACGCCCAATCACGATATGGTCGAGCACGCGTAAATCCATGAACTGACAACTTTTTATTATCCGTTCGGTAATGAGTTTATCCGCTTTACTGGGTTCAGCACAACCAGAAGGGTGATTATGGGCAAGGATCAGCGCCGAGGCGTTTATTTTTATCGCTTCACGAATAATTTCTCGTGGATGGACTTCCACATGATTTAACGTGCCGGAAAAGAGTCGGCTGTGAGTAAGGACCCGGTGTTGGGAATCGAGAAAGATCACCATAAAGATCTCTCGTTCCTCTCCCGTAAGTTGGCTTTGTAAAAACTCCCTCGTCATCTCCGGGCTGAGCAACGGGCTTTCTTCGCGCATCCGCACGTTGTAGTAACGCCGCGCCAGTTCCGCAACTCCCTTTAACTGGGCGAATTTCGCCACACCAATTCCATGAACGCTACTAAATTGTTCATATTCAGAGGATAACAAGCCGTAAAGCGACCCAAAATTCTCCAGCATCTCTTTCGCCAGGGTTAACACATCCTTACCGCGCGTACCCGTACGCAGAAATAACGCCAGCAGTTCAACATCCGTTAACGCGCCAATGCCCAACTTCAGCATTTTTTCGCGTGGCATCAACAATTCTACATTGCTTTTCACCTTCACCTCCTTTGTGGAGGGCGGATCCTGTCATAGTCGTTTGGTTAAATCGACGGCCAGTTTTCAATCCTGGAAAGCGCCTCGCAAAGTGATTCTCAGGTGAAAGCACGACAACAAAAGTATTGTGATAAAATCGCCAACTTCTGGTGTCTCCCTACAGGAAAAATCATCATGAGCCTGGCCGGTAAAAAAATCGTTCTCGGCGTCAGCGGCGGTATTGCTGCCTATAAAACCCCTGAGCTGGTGCGTCGTTTGCGCGATCGCGGAGCAGACGTCCGCGTAGCCATGACCGAAGCGGCAAAAGCCTTTATCACCCCACTTAGCTTGCAGGCGGTTTCTGGGTATCCCGTTTCCGATAGTCTGCTGGATCCAGCAGCCGAGGCGGCTATGGGTCATATTGAGCTGGGTAAATGGGCTGATTTAGTGATTCTCGCCCCAGCCACCGCTGATTTGATTGCCCGCGTAGCTGCCGGGATGGCGAATGATCTGGTGTCAACGATTTGCCTGGCCACGCCTGCGCCTGTTGCCGTACTGCCAGCCATGAACCAGCAGATGTATCGTGCTGCGGCTACCCAACATAATTTAGAGGTACTTGCCTCACGTGGTTTACTGATCTGGGGGCCAGATAGCGGCAGTCAGGCCTGTGGTGATATCGGCCCTGGGCGAATGCTCGATCCATTAACCATTGTGGATATGGCTGTCGCACATTTTTCGCCCGTCAACGACCTGAAACATCTGAATATTATGATTACCGCCGGCCCGACGCGTGAACCGCTCGATCCCGTGCGTTATATCTCTAATCACAGCTCCGGCAAGATGGGCTTTGCTATCGCCGCAGCCGCTGCCCGTCGCGGAGCGAACGTTACACTGGTTTCCGGACCGGTTTCGCTACCGACACCGCCGTTTGTTAAACGTGTTGATGTGATGACCGCACTGGAGATGGAAGCCGCTGTGAAGGCCTCTGTACAGCAGCAAAATATTTTTATCGGTTGCGCCGCCGTGGCTGATTATCGCGCAGCCGCTGTCGCCAGTGAAAAAATCAAAAAGCAGGCGACTCAGGGGGATGAATTAACAATAAAAATGGTCAAAAACCCTGATATCGTCGCTGGAGTTGCCGCACTAAAAGACCAAAGGCCTTATGTTGTTGGATTTGCGGCCGAAACAAATAATGTGGAAGAATACGCCCGGCAAAAACGTATTCGTAAAAACCTTGATCTGATCTGCGCGAACGATGTTTCCCGGCCAACTCAAGGATTTAACAGCGACAGCAATGCATTACACCTTTTCTGGCAAGACGGAGATAAAGTCTTACCGCTTGAGCGCAAAGAGCTCCTTGGCCAATTATTACTCGACGAGATCGTGACCCGTTATGATGAAAAAAATCGACGTTAAGATTCTGGACCCGCGCGTTGGGAAGGAATTTCCGCTCCCGACTTATGCCACTTCTGGTTCTGCCGGACTTGACCTGCGCGCCTGTCTCGACGACGCCGTAGAACTGGCGCCGGGCGACACCACCCTGGTACCTACCGGGTTGGCGATTCATATTGCCGACCCTTCACTGGCGGCGATGATGCTGCCGCGCTCCGGATTGGGACATAAGCACGGTATCGTGCTCGGCAACCTGGTAGGATTGATCGATTCTGACTATCAGGGCCAGTTGATGATTTCCGTGTGGAACCGTGGCCAGGACAGCTTCACCATTCAACCAGGCGAACGTATCGCGCAGATGATTTTTGTTCCGGTGGTACAGGCCGAATTTAATCTGGTGGAAGATTTTGACGCCACCGACCGCGGTGAAGGCGGCTTTGGTCACTCTGGTCGTCAGTAACACATACGCATCCGAATAACGTCATAACATTGCCGCAAACATTTCGTTTGCGGTCATAGCGTGGGTGCCGCCTGGCAAGTGCTTATTTTCAGGGGTATTTTGTAACATGGCAGAAAAACAAACTGCGAAAAGGAACCGTCGCGAAGAAATACTTCAGTCTCTGGCGCTGATGCTGGAATCCAGCGATGGAAGCCAACGTATCACGACAGCGAAACTGGCCGCCTCCGTCGGCGTTTCCGAAGCGGCTCTGTATCGCCACTTCCCCAGTAAAACCCGCATGTTCGATAGCCTGATTGAGTTTATCGAAGATAGCCTGATTACTCGCATCAATCTGATTCTGAAAGATGAGAAGGACACCACAACGCGCCTACGTCTGATTGTGTTGTTGCTCCTCGGTTTTGGTGAGCGTAATCCTGGCCTGACCCGCATCCTTACCGGGCATGCGCTGATGTTTGAACAAGACCGCCTGCAAGGGCGCATCAACCAACTGTTCGAGCGTATTGAAGCGCAGTTGCGTCAGGTATTGCGTGAAAAGAGAATGCGTGAGGGTGAAGGTTACACCACCGATGAAACGCTGCTGGCAAGCCAGTTGCTGGCATTTTGTGAAGGTATGCTGTCACGATTTGTCCGCAGCGAGTTTAAATACCGCCCGACGGATGATTTTGACGCCCGCTGGCCACTAATTGCTGCACAGTTGCAGTAATTCTCCCCTAAACGTTCAGGCAGAAACGTCTGCCTGACGCTTTTCTTACCATGCCACCAGCATTCGCTTTACACTTTCCCTCGCCTGTTTAAAGGCCTCATCCTCAGGGTTGATTTGCAATAACCAGTTTATTCTTCCCTGCAAAGCATACAGATACGCCGTTGCCTGTGCGTGGAGATCGCCAGAAGGATCAAGTTCACCACGATGACTAAGATGCGAAATAACGCCATATTTTTGGCACAAATGCACCTCCTGACGCAGCGCCCGGCGCGCTTCACGGGCAAGCTGTGGTTTGTGATTAACAACAATCCCGGTTACCTGCTGGCGCTTACAGGCCGCGACCAGGCAGCTTTTGCGTTGATTGAGGCTCAGGCCCAGCTCCGCTAACAATCCGCACACTTTATTTTTAACCTGACGGGCATTGAAGTGACCTGAAAAGGTCATGTCATCGCAGTAGCGGGTATAGATAATTCCTCGTGTCTGGCACCATGCCCCAATGCACTCATCAAAACGGCGCATCACAAGATTGGAAATGGCAGGCGAAGTTGGCGCCCCCTGCGGTAACGCGTCGTTATAGCAACAAAGCCAGGTCAGTATGGTTACCACATTGCGTGGCAACTGGGCCAGTCCAAACACACGCCAGACCTGTAACCAGCTAATACTATCGAAAAAGTTTTCGATATCGAGTTTCAGGATCTGCGACTGTTGGCAGTGAGGCTGCGCGTTGCTGACGATTGGGCAACCTGGCCGGTAGGCGGTAGCAAAAGGGGAAAGCGGAAATCGTGAAAGTACGTTCTTAAGAATGTTGCGCTGTACGGTTTTGAGCAAGTAATCAGGGGCTAGCAGCATCCGCTGACCACCGTGGCGCTTAGAAAGAATAATGCATCGGTAATGGCGTCCGACATGATTACTGAGCGCATACAGCCGCTGTATTTCTTTATCGGCACTCCAGCCCGGCGAGCCGAACAAATCGAGCGCCAGAAGGGTTATCCGGGTAGCATCCCACATCACGGCGGCCAAAAGAGGCGCCAACAGCGGCAATACCATCAAACCATCCCTAAGGCGCGTAACTGTACTGAGCGCGTCAGCGCGACGTACGCGAAGCGTACTTAAGTACAATGAAGCGGCTTTGGGTATATGGACATACTACTGGCGTTAAGTCGGCGACTCGCCGACCCTCCCGGACAAAAGGCCGGAAACGCTATTGCCACTGCTGGCGAAAGCAGATTAACACGATATCTTAAAGCGCATCACGCTGCGCACAGCAAAAACCCTGCGCAGCACATATTTTTAAACGCCAAACTCTTCGCGATAGGCCTTAACCGCCGCCAGATGTTCCGCCATTTCTGGCTTCTCTTCCAGGTAGGCAATCAAGTCTTTCAGGGTGATGATAGAGATCACCTTGCAGTTGTAATCACGCTCAACTTCCTGAATCGCCGAAATTTCTCCGCGACCCCGTTCCTGACGATCGAGCGAAATCAGCACGCCAGCAAGCGTCGCGCCATTGGCCTGAATAATTTCCATCGACTCGCGAATCGCCGTCCCGGCGGTGATGACATCATCCACCAGCATCACACGCCCTTGTAACGCGCTACCAACCAGATTGCCGCCTTCACCGTGATCTTTTGCTTCTTTGCGGTTAAAGCAGTACGGCAGGTCCAGGTCATGATGCTCCGCCAGCGCCACGGCGGTTGTGGTGGCAATCGGGATCCCTTTGTAAGCAGGGCCAAACAGCAGATCGAACTCAATGCCGGAATCCACCAATGCTTCAGCGTAAAAACGGCCTAACAGTGCCAGGTCGCGCCCGGTATTAAACAGCCCGGCGTTGAAGAAATAGGGGCTTTTGCGCCCGGATTTCAACGTAAACTCGCCAAACTTTAACACCTGCTTGCTAAGCGCAAATTCAATAAACTGGCGCTGATATGGTTTCATGCCTTCGCTCCTCATCTTACTTTTCTACAGACAAAAAAAAGGCGACTCATCAGTCGCCTTAAAAATCAGTTTTCCAGCGCCGCCTTCTGCGTCGCTACAATGGATTCGATTCCCCCTCGAGCCAAGGCCAACAAGGTGAGTAGCTCTTCGTGGGTGAACGGTTCACCTTCTGCCGTTCCCTGCACTTCAATGATGCGCCCGTCTTCGGTCATCACCACGTTCATGTCCGTTTCAGCCGCTGAGTCTTCAACGTATTCCAGATCGCAAATCGCTTCGCCGTTAACAATACCGACAGAAACCGCGGCAACCATCCCTTTCATTGGATTGGTTTTCAGCTTGCCATTTTCAACCAGTTTATTCAGGGCATCGGCTAGTGCAACACAAGCACCGGTGATAGAAGCAGTGCGGGTGCCGCCATCGGCCTGAAGTACGTCGCAATCCAGCGTAATAGTAAACTCACCGAGGGCTTTCAAATCTACTGCGGCGCGCAATGCACGAGCGATCAGACGCTGGATTTCCATCGTGCGGCCGCCCTGCTTACCTTTCGCCGCTTCACGGGCATTACGGGTATGAGTAGAACGCGGCAGCATACCGTATTCTGCGGTGATCCAGCCCTGGCCCTGACCTTTCAGGAAGCGCGGCACGCCTTCTTCAATAGAGGCGGTACACAACACTTTGGTATCGCCAAATTCGACCAGCACCGAGCCTTCTGCATGTTTTGTATAGTTACGAGTCAGGGTAACGGGACGCACCTGATTATTGCTACGGCCTGCTGGACGCATATTGAAATCTCCGGCTTGAAACAAATGTGGCTGCGCATTATACGGACTTCCGGCGGTTATTCCTATCCTGACAAGGCATCGATGGCTATAATCCTTCCACCTCTCCTTTTATAAACAGGAACGTCTATGATCCGCAGTATGACCGCCTACGCCCGGCGTGAAATCAAGGGTGAATGGGGGAGCGCAACCTGGGAAATGCGCTCGGTAAACCAGCGTTATCTGGAAACTTACTTTCGTCTGCCGGAGCAGTTCCGTAGCCTTGAACCTGTCGTTCGCGAGCGTATTCGTTCTCGCCTGACGCGCGGTAAAGTGGAATGTACCCTGCGCTATGAGCCAGATGTCAGCGCGCAAGGTGAGCTGATCCTCAACGAAAAACTGGCTAAACAGCTGGTAACTGCTGCGAACTGGGTAAAAATGCAGAGCGACGAAGGGGAAATCAACCCGGTTGATATTCTGCGCTGGCCAGGCGTGATGGCAGCTCAGGAGCAGGATCTCGACGCCATTGCTGCTGAAATTCTTGCGGCGTTGGATGGCACCCTGGACGACTTTATCATCGCGCGTGAAACCGAAGGTCAGGCGCTGAAAGCATTGATCGAGCAGCGTCTGGAAGGCGTCACCGCCGAAGTGGTCAAAGTCCGCGCCCATATGCCGGAAATCCTGCAATGGCAGCGTGAGCGTCTGGTAGCGAAGCTGGAAGACGCCCAGGTGCAACTGGAAAACAACCGTCTGGAGCAGGAGTTGGTTCTGCTGGCACAACGAATTGACGTTGCCGAAGAGCTGGACCGCCTCGAAGCGCATGTTAAAGAGACGTACAACATTCTGAAGAAAAAAGAAGCGGTTGGCCGTCGTCTGGACTTTATGATGCAGGAGTTCAACCGCGAGTCGAACACTCTTGCGTCGAAATCTATCAATGCCGAAGTGACAAACTCCGCCATCGAGCTGAAAGTGTTGATCGAGCAAATGCGCGAGCAGATTCAGAACATCGAGTAAGCGACATATCTCCGTAGGCCGTTGTTAATTACAGCGGCGCTACGCATATAGTTTCGTCCTCATATTTATTTACTCCATACTTTTTCTAATGCATTTTACTTATCACAAAATCAGAAAAATGCATTCCTGCTACAGAAAATAGCAATTTCACATAACTACAAATTATCAATCCATTCTCTCCTTAAAAAATCTCAATCGTGACAATGCACACAAGTCGCTACCCTGCCAGGCAGATTTTTAGGGGGAAAACCATGCTGTTACACATTTTGTATTTGGTTGGCATTACTGCCGAAGCCATGACAGGGGCGCTGGCGGCCGGACGGCGGCGCATGGATACATTTGGCGTAATTATCATTGCGACCGCCACCGCAATTGGCGGAGGGTCAGTGCGCGATATTCTGCTGGGCCACTATCCGCTTGGCTGGGTCAAACACCCGGAGTATGTGATTATCGTCGCCACCGCCGCCGTGTTCACCACTATCGTTGCTCCCGTGATGCCTTACCTGCGTAAAGTCTTTCTGGTGCTCGATGCACTCGGACTGGTGGTTTTTTCTATCATTGGCGCACAGGTCGCGCTGGATATGGGACACGGCCCGATCATTGCCGTTGTCGCGGCTGTGACGACTGGCGTGTTTGGCGGCGTTTTGCGCGATATGTTCTGTAAACGCATCCCTCTGGTATTCCAGAAAGAGCTGTACGCCGGGGTTTCCTTTGCTTCCGCCGTGCTGTATATCGCGCTGCAACACTATGTTTCCAACCATGATGTGGTGATTATTTCCACCCTGGTATTCGGCTTTTTCGCTCGCTTGCTGGCGCTGCGTCTTAAACTGGGATTACCGGTTTTTTATTACAGCCACGAAGGTCACTAAGGCACAAAACCTGTGATCTGCTGGGCAGCCAGCCAGTTGCCCAGCATCTTGATTTGCGCATTATCCTTCCATTCCATAACCTGACTTGCACGACGCAGCCCTGTCCCCGGTAGTTGCTGCCAATACTGTTCGCTTCTCTGCAAAAGTTGCGCCCAGGAGCTGAAGTCGTTGGCATTAAGCGCCGTTTGGGTTAACGGTATTCCCATTGCCATCACCCAGCGAGTAAAAGGCTGCTGACGTGCCAGGTTAAACTGATGCCATAACTGCTCACCTTTACTCTTCGCGATCCCCGGCGTGTGCTGCAATTGCTCTGGCGTTAATGAAAGCCAGGAAAAAATATGCTCAAAGCGATGCGTCTGATGTAGCGAGCGCCAGCCAGATTCACCGATGCCCTCCAGCCCCAAAACCTGTTTTGATCCCAGCCAAACTAATCGCGATATAAATTGTTCCTGACAAACATCAGAAGCAAAGTAGCAGGTCAACGCGTTAAAACGGTTTTCTGGCGGCGTCGGTTTTGTGCGTTCAGCACCGCGCCAGACCACTTCATCAATGCGTGGAATACCCTGACCGGCAAGACTCACAAGGATTTGATCGCCAGGTGCAATGTCCCACTCCTGCCAACGTCTGACGGAACCAATGTTCACCCGCTGGACTTTTTTATCATCCAGCATGACAGGCGCGAGTGACGCCACCACCGAGATTTTTCCGCTCTTACCG
Source organism: Escherichia sp. E10V5 (assembly GCF_004212315.1). Lineage (NCBI taxonomy): Bacteria > Pseudomonadati > Pseudomonadota > Gammaproteobacteria > Enterobacterales > Enterobacteriaceae > Escherichia > Escherichia sp. E10V5. The sequence goes on along the minus strand of NZ_RHJM01000037.1, from coordinate 14,345 downwards.
ACAGCAAACTGTATCGCGTTTACTTCAGTAACCTGGGCCACAGGCTGATATTTCCACGCTATCAGCCAGTCCGCCTGACCCGGTAGCCAATGACGGGATTCGGCTTCCTTAGCCGCTCGCACCACCACGCCATCGGTGACGAAGGGCAATTTCGCTTTCCACCACTCATTACGTGCTCGCTCAACCTCGTCTGCGCTTTTCACCGCAAGGGTATACTTCTGCGTCAAAGTAAAGCCCGCAGTAGCAAGCTGCTGTAATCGCTCGGCCATCAACTGTGGTCCATCCGGCCACGCCCAGATAAACACGCCCAGTGAATGCAGCGTGTCGCTATTGTCCTGGCGCATCAAAATGCCAGCGACCTTTGAACGGGCATTCATTCCTCCCATTTGTTGTTGGATATGCCCCTCACGCTGGAGAAATATCTCACCCTGCAGGGTGCTGTTGGCCAAAGCTCCGCTAACAGATTGCGGTACAGAAGGAATCAAGCGTATTTTCTGCGTCCAGTCCTCACCTTTAAGCCCATTGCCACGACTGATCGCTTTAATCAGTTTTCCATCACGGTAGACCAGTGTTACCGCAACGCCATCAACTTTTGGCTGTACCCAAAGATCGCTGTGCTCATGCATCCACAGACGTAGCACATTTTTATCCGCTAACTTACGTACCCCCGTATGCGCAACCGGATGGATAACCGTGCCACTCAACGGCGGCGGCATAGCGTCACCCGTTGTCTCTTCGCCAAAACAGCGTTGCCACTGTGCAAGGCGGGCGCTTAACTGATCGTAAACCCCATCTTCCACGTCACTTTTCCCTTTTTTCCAGTAATCATCGTCCCACTGTTTTACTTGCTGTTGTAGGCGGGAGATTTCTTCATGCGCTCTGGCTGGCGACCAGGCCGGGCAGACCGCCTTCGCTGATGATTGCCAGCACAAAATACTCATTAACACTGCAATCCATACTTTCATCGTCACCTCCGCTGTAGTCAGGCGGGCAGATATACAACGAGATGAATGCAAAGCCGAGTGGCAAAAACGGAGTCTACGAGGACGCTTCCAGAGAATCGTTCTTGTTGCAGTAAATGACCGGGAATTGCGGAAACAGGTACGCAAAACGCAACAACTTTGCGCAAAAAGTGTGAGCAAGGGCTACGTCACATGGCCGCGCCGTGTATAATAAGCCCGTATGTAGGCTTTATTTCGCTTAATCACATACGAAAGATACTCATGGCTCAAGGCACTCTTTATATTGTTTCTGCCCCCAGTGGCGCGGGTAAATCCAGCCTGATTCAGGCTTTATTAAAAACCCAACCGTTATACGACACTCAGGTTTCTGTTTCACACACCACGCGCGCACCGCGTCCGGGTGAAGTACATGGCGAACACTACTTCTTTGTTAATCATGATGAATTTAAAGAGATGATTAGCAGAGATGCATTCCTTGAGCACGCGGAAGTGTTCGGTAATTACTATGGCACTTCACGCGAGGCCATTGAGCAAGTACTGGCGAGCGGCGTGGATGTTTTTCTGGATATTGACTGGCAGGGCGCACAGCAAATTCGCCAGAAAATGCCGCATGCGCGGAGTATCTTTATTCTACCGCCGTCAAAAATTGAGTTAGACCGTCGTTTACGGGGTCGAGGTCAGGACAGCGAAGAGGTCATTGCAAAGCGAATGGCGCAAGCAGTTGCAGAAATGAGCCATTACGCCGAATATGATTATTTAATAGTGAATGATGATTTCGACACCGCTCTGGGTGATCTAAAGACTATCATTCGCGCCGAACGCTTGCGCATGAGCCGCCAAAAGCAGCGTCATGACGCTTTAATCAGCAAATTGTTGGCAGACTGAACCTTCTTTCAGTATCATGCCCAGTCATTTCTTCACCTGTGGAGCTTTTTAAGTATGGCACGCGTAACTGTTCAGGACGCTGTAGAGAAAATTGGTAACCGTTTTGACCTGGTACTGGTCGCCGCGCGTCGCGCTCGTCAGATGCAGGTAGGCGGAAAGGATCCGCTGGTACCGGAAGAAAACGATAAAACCACAGTAATCGCGTTGCGCGAAATCGAAGAAGGTCTGATCAACAACCAGATCCTCGACGTGCGCGAACGCCAGGAACAGCAAGAGCAGGAAGCCGCTGAATTACAAGCCGTTACCGCTATTGCTGAAGGTCGTCGTTAATCACAAAGCGGGTCGCCCTTGTATCTGTTTGAAAGCCTGAATCAACTGATTCAAAACTACCTGCCGGAAGACCAAATCAAACGTCTGCGGCAGGCGTATCTCGTTGCACGTGATGCTCACGAGGGGCAAACACGTTCAAGCGGTGAACCCTATATCACGCACCCGGTCGCGGTTGCCTGCATTCTGGCCGAGATGAAACTCGACTATGAAACGCTAATGGCAGCGCTGCTGCATGACGTGATTGAAGATACTCCCGCCACCTACCAGGACATGGAACAGCTTTTTGGTAAAAGCGTCGCCGAACTGGTAGAGGGAGTATCAAAGCTTGATAAGCTCAAGTTCCGCGATAAGAAAGAGGCGCAGGCCGAAAACTTTCGCAAGATGATTATGGCGATGGTGCAGGATATCCGCGTCATTCTCATCAAACTCGCAGACCGTACCCACAACATGCGCACGCTGGGCTCACTTCGCCCGGACAAACGTCGCCGCATCGCCCGTGAAACTCTCGAAATCTACAGCCCGCTGGCGCACCGTTTAGGTATCCACCACATTAAAACCGAACTCGAAGAGCTGGGTTTTGAGGCGCTGTATCCCAACCGTTATCGCGTAATCAAAGAAGTGGTGAAAGCCGCGCGCGGCAACCGTAAAGAGATGATCCAAAAAATCCTCTCGGAAATCGAAGGGCGTTTGCAGGAAGCGGGAATACCGTGCCGCGTCAGTGGTCGCGAAAAGCATCTTTATTCGATCTACTGCAAAATGGTGCTCAAAGAGCAGCGTTTTCACTCGATCATGGACATCTACGCCTTCCGCGTGATCGTCAATGATTCCGACACCTGTTATCGCGTGCTCGGCCAGATGCACAGCCTGTACAAGCCGCGTCCGGGTCGCGTGAAAGACTATATCGCCATTCCCAAAGCGAACGGCTATCAGTCTTTGCACACCTCGATGATTGGCCCGCACGGCGTGCCGGTTGAAGTCCAGATCCGCACCGAAGATATGGATCAGATGGCGGAAATGGGTGTTGCCGCGCACTGGGCTTATAAAGAGCACGGCGAAACCAGCACGACTGCACAAATCCGCGCCCAGCGCTGGATGCAAAGCCTGCTGGAGCTGCAACAGAGCGCCGGTAGCTCGTTTGAATTTATCGAGAGCGTTAAATCCGATCTCTTCCCGGATGAGATTTACGTTTTCACACCGGAAGGGCGCATTGTCGAACTGCCTGCCGGTGCAACGCCCGTCGACTTCGCTTATGCGGTGCATACCGATATCGGTCATGCCTGCGTGGGCGCGCGCGTCGACCGTCAGCCTTACCCGCTGTCGCAGCCGCTCTCCAGCGGCCAGACCGTTGAAATCATTACCGCACCGGGCGCTCGCCCGAATGCCGCGTGGCTGAACTTTGTCGTCAGCTCGAAAGCGCGCGCCAAAATTCGTCAGTTGCTGAAAAACCTCAAGCGTGATGATTCTGTAAGCCTGGGTCGTCGTCTGCTCAACCATGCGTTGGGTGGTAGCCGTAAGCTCAATGAAATCCCGCAGGAAAATATTCAGCGTGAACTGGACCGCATGAAGCTGGCTACGCTTGACGATCTGCTGGCGGAAATTGGTCTTGGCAACGCGATGAGCGTGGTGGTCGCGAAGAATCTGCAACATGGGGACGCTTCCATTCCACCGGCGACCCAAAGTCACGGACATCTGCCAATTAAAGGTGCCGATGGTGTGCTGATCACCTTTGCGAAATGCTGCCGCCCAATTCCTGGCGACCCGATTATCGCTCACGTCAGCCCCGGTAAAGGTCTGGTGATCCACCATGAATCCTGTCGTAACATCCGTGGCTACCAGAAAGAGCCAGAGAAATTTATGGCTGTGGAATGGGATAAAGAGACGGCGCAAGAGTTCATCACCGAAATCAAGGTGGAGATGTTCAATCATCAGGGCGCATTAGCTAACCTGACGGCAGCGATCAATACGACCAACTCCAATATTCAAAGTTTGAATACAGAAGAAAAGGATGGTCGCGTCTACAGCGCCTTTATTCGTCTGACCGCCCGTGACCGTGTGCATCTGGCGAATATCATGCGCAAAATCCGCGTGATGCCAGACGTGATTAAAGTCACCCGAAACCGAAATTAATGTTTTATGAACCCAACACGTTATGCACGTATCTGCGAAATGCTCGCCTGGCGGCAGCCTGATCTGACCGTCTGCATGGAGCAGGTCCACAAACCCCATAACGTTTCTGCGATTATTCGTACTGCAGATGCCGTTGGCGTACATGAAGTTCACGCCGTCTGGCCTGGCAGCCGGATGCGCACTATGGCTTCGGCTGCGGCTGGCAGCAACAGTTGGGTACAGGTGAAAACGCACCGTACCATTGGCGATGCCGTCGCCCATCTGAAAGGCCAGGGCATGCAGATTCTGGCAACCCATCTTTCTGATAACGCTGTCGATTTCCGCGAAATTGATTACACCCGCCCGACCTGTATTTTGATGGGTCAGGAGAAAACGGGCATCACTCAGGAAGCATTAGCCCTGGCGGATCAGGACATCATCATTCCGATGATCGGCATGGTGCAGTCGCTGAATGTTTCCGTTGCCTCAGCCCTCATTCTTTACGAAGCCCAGCGCCAGCGGCAAAACGCAGGCATGTATCTGCGTGAAAACAGTATGTTGCCGGAAGCAGAGCAACAACGTTTGTTATTTGAAGGCGGCTATCCGGTGCTGGCGAAAGTCGCGAAACGCAAAGGTCTGCCCTACCCTCATGTCAATCAGCAAGGCGAGATTGAAGCTGATGCCAACTGGTGGGCCACTATGCAGGCCGCAGGGTAAGCGCCATGAAAGGTCGCCTGTTAGATGCTGTCCCGCTCAGTTCCCTAACGGGCGTGGGCGCAGCGCAAAGTAACAAACTGGCGAAAATCAATCTGCATACCGTGCAGGACTTGTTATTACACCTTCCCCTGCGCTATGAAGATCGCACCCATCTCTACCCCATCGGTGAGCTACTGCCGGGCGTTTATGCCACGGTGGAAGGCGAAGTGCTGAACTGCAATATCTCCTTCGGCGGTCGGCGAATGATGACCTGCCAGATTAGCGACGGTTCCGGCATTCTCACCATGCGCTTTTTCAATTTCAGCGCGGCGATGAAAAATAGCCTGGCAACGGGCCGCCGCGTGCTGGCCTATGGCGAAGCAAAGCGCGGTAAATATGGCGCGGAGATGATCCACCCGGAATACCGCGTACAGGGCGATCTCAGTACGCCAGAGTTGCAGGAAACGCTCACGCCGGTTTACCCAACAACGGAAGGCGTAAAGCAGGCGACGCTGCGTAAATTAACCGACCAGGCGCTGGATCTGCTCGACACCTGCGCAATTGAAGAACTCCTGCCGCCGGAACTGTCACAAGGAATGATGACGTTACCGGAAGCGTTGCGCACTCTGCATCGCCCACCGCCAACGCTGCAACTTAGCGATCTGGAAACCGGGCAGCATCCGGCGCAACGTCGTCTGATTCTGGAAGAACTGCTGGCGCACAACCTTAGCATGCTGGCGTTACGCGCCGGAGCGCAACGTTTCCATGCCCAGCCGCTTAGCGCCAGTGACGCGCTGAAAAATAAACTCCTCGCCGCCTTACCGTTCAAGCCAACGGGCGCACAGGCACGCGTAGTGGCGGAGATTGAGCGCGATATGGCGCTCGATGTACCGATGATGCGCCTGGTACAAGGCGATGTAGGCTCCGGTAAAACGCTGGTTGCCGCCCTCGCCGCGCTGCGTGCGATTGCTCACGGTAAACAGGTGGCATTGATGGCGCCAACCGAGTTACTTGCCGAGCAGCACGCCAATAACTTCCGCAACTGGTTTGAACCGCTCGGTATCGAAGTGGGCTGGCTCGCCGGTAAGCAGAAAGGTAAAGCGCGACTGGCTCAGCAAGAAGCCATCGCCAGCGGTCAGGTGCAGATGATTGTTGGCACTCATGCCATTTTCCAGGAACAGGTGCAGTTTAACGGCCTGGCGCTGGTGATAATCGACGAACAGCATCGCTTTGGCGTGCATCAGCGTCTGGCATTGTGGGAGAAAGGCCAGCAGCAAGGCTTCCATCCACATCAGTTGATCATGACCGCCACGCCGATCCCCCGCACGCTGGCAATGACCGCGTATGCCGATCTCGACACCTCGGTCATTGATGAACTGCCGCCAGGACGTACCCCAGTGACGACAGTGGCAATTCCTGATACGCGCCGTAACGATATTATCGACCGCGTGCGCCACGCCTGCATAACGGAAGGCCGTCAGGCGTACTGGGTTTGTACGTTGATTGAAGAATCGGAATTACTGGAAGCGCAGGCGGCGGAAGCCACGTGGGAAGAGTTGAAACTGGCGCTACCAGAGTTGAATGTCGGTCTGGTGCACGGGCGGATGAAACCAGCCGAGAAACAGGCGGTGATGGCATCGTTTAAACAAGGTGAGCTACACCTGCTGGTTGCCACCACTGTTATTGAAGTCGGCGTTGATGTGCCTAACGCCAGTCTGATGATTATCGAAAACCCGGAGCGTCTGGGTCTGGCGCAGTTACACCAGCTTCGCGGGCGTGTAGGTCGTGGCGCGGTGGCTTCTCACTGTGTCCTGCTCTACAAAACACCGCTCTCCAAAACGGCGCAAATCCGCCTGCAAGTGCTGCGTGACAGTAACGACGGTTTTGTGATTGCGCAGAAAGATTTGGAGATACGCGGACCGGGTGAACTGTTAGGCACACGTCAGACGGGTAATGCCGAATTTAAAGTGGCAGATTTACTGCGCGACCAGGCGATGATCCCGGAAGTTCAGCGCCTGGCGCGACATATTCACGAACGTTACCCACAGCAGGCAAAAGCCCTGATAGAACGCTGGATGCCAGAGACTGAACGTTACTCGAATGCGTAAAAGGCGGCGGTGAGAAGACCGCCGTTTCAGGTTGATCTACCTTCCTGCCGGATGCGGCGTGAACGCCTTATCCGTCCTACAAAAACCTACAAATTCAATAATTTGCGAATCAATATGCAGGCTTGATAAGCGAAGCGTATCAGGCATTTGTCTTTGTTGCGGCGGCACTTCTACCGCCGCTTCATCGGTTAACCCGCAAAAATCGGCAACATTAAATACAGCTTAATCACCAGGGCGTTAACGATATCGATAAAGAACGCACCGACCATCGGCACCACCAGGAAGGCCATATGTGAAGGGCCAAAGCGTTCAGTAATCGCCTGCATGTTGGCGATTGCCGTTGGTGTCGCGCCAAGACCAAAGCCACAGTGACCCGCAGCCAGCACCGCCGCATCGTAGTTTTTGCCCATCATGCGCCAGGTGACGAAGATGGCATACAACGCCATGAAGATGGTCTGTACCACCAGAATCGCCAGCATCGGCAGCGCCAGCGAAGCCAGTTCCCACAGCTTCAGGCCCATCAGAGCCATCGCCAGGAACAACGACAGGCTAACGTTACCCAGCACCGATACCGCACGTTCAAAGACGCGATAAAAGCCCATCATTGACAGACCGTTGCTCAGAATCACGCCTACAAACAGCACACAAACAAAGGTTGGTAATTCAAAAGCAGTGCCAGCCAAAAGTTGCGCAACAATTTTCCCCACCGTCAGACAGATAGCAATCAGCGCGATAGTTTCAATCAGCACCAGCGAGGTGATCATGCGCCCTACATCTGGCTTTTCGAACGCCGTCGGGACTTCCTGGTCATCCGGAATACCGTCCGGCGTGGTGGAGTGTTTCACCAGATAACGCGCCACTGGGCCACCAATCAGACCGCCCAACACCAGACCGAACGTCGCACAGGCCATCGCTACTTCCGTCGCGTTGGTGAAGCCATAACGTTCAATAAACAATTTACTCCACGCCGCGCCAGTCCCATGACCGCCAGAAAGCGTAATAGACCCTGCTAACAGCCCCATCAGCGGATCAAGACCTAACAGACTGGCCATACCAATACCGATGGCGTTTTGCATCACCAACAGACCAACAACCACAATCAGGAAAATCCCCACCACACGGCCACCGGCACGTAAGCTGGCAATGTTGGCGTTCAAGCCGATGGTGGCAAAGAAAGCCAGCATCAACGGATCGCGCAGGGACATATCAAAGTTGACTTCCCAGCCCATACTTTTTTTCAGCACCAACAGCGCCAGCGCCACCAGCAGCCCTCCAGCAACCGGTTCAGGTATGGTGTATTTCTTCAAAAAGGAGACGGAATGGACCAACTTTCGCCCGAGCAGCAACGTTAGCGTTGCGGCAACAAGCGTTGCTAAAGTATCGAGATGAAACATAGTTACTCCTTTGTGTCCGCACCACTCTTTCATACTCGTCATACATCATCGCGCATTTGCAGTAAGGCGAAATATGACGAGTATCGAGTCATGCTTTCCTGGTTCGAATTCTCAGCTGAAAATAGAAAAATGGCATGGATTTTAAGCAGAAAACAACCAAAAGTTATATAAAAAAGTGCATTTATCGCATTTAAATATTTAGAAGAATGGATGGCAAACGTTTGCTTTTGCCTTTCGGTCAGCTAAAATGCCCGTTTTGCTACCACGGGATTGTTTTCGATGTCTGTTTCCACCCTCGAGTCAGAAAATGCGCAACCGGTTGCGCAGACTCAAAACAGCGAACTGATTTACCGTCTTGAAGATCGTCCGCCGCTTCCTCAAACCTTGTTTGCCGCCTGTCAGCACCTGCTGGCGATGTTTGTCGCGGTTATCACCCCTGCGCTTCTCATCTGCCAGGCGCTAGGTTTACCGGCACAGGACACACAACACATTATTAGTATGTCGCTGTTTGCCTCCGGTGTGGCATCGATTATTCAGATTAAAGCCTGGGGGCCGGTAGGTTCCGGGTTGTTGTCGATTCAGGGGACCAGTTTCAACTTCGTTGCCCCGCTGATTATGGGCGGCACGGCGCTGAAGACCGGTGGTGCTGATGTTCCCACCATGATGGCGGCACTGTTTGGTACCCTGATGTTGGCAAGTTGCACGGAGATGGTGATCTCCCGTGTTCTGCATCTGGCGCGCCGCATTATTACGCCGCTGGTTTCTGGCGTCGTGGTGATGATTATCGGCCTGTCGCTAATTCAGGTTGGATTAACGTCCATTGGTGGCGGCTATGCGGCGATGAGCGATAACACCTTTGGCGCACCGAAAAACCTGCTGCTGGCGGGCGTGGTCTTAGCCTTAATCATCCTGCTTAACCGCCAACGTAACCCTTACTTACGCGTGGCCTCGCTGGTGATTGCGATGGCGGCCGGATATGCGCTGGCGTGGTTTATGGGTATGTTGCCAGAAAGCAACGAACCGATGACGCAAGAACTGATTATGGTACCAACGCCGCTCTATTACGGTCTTGGTATTGAATGGAGCCTACTGCTGCCGCTGATGCTGGTCTTTATGATCACATCGCTGGAAACCATTGGCGATATCACCGCGACCTCTGACGTTTCCGAACAGCCGGTTTCCGGCCCGCTGTACATGAAACGTCTGAAAGGCGGCGTGCTGGCAAACGGCCTGAACTCGTTTGTCTCGGCAGTATTTAACACCTTCCCGAACTCCTGCTTCGGACAGAACAACGGTGTAATTCAGTTAACGGGTGTTGCCAGCCGTTATGTCGGTTTTGTGGTGGCGCTGATGTTGATCGTGCTGGGCCTGTTCCCGGCAGTGAGTGGTTTCGTGCAACACATCCCAGAGCCAGTTCTGGGCGGCGCTACGCTTGTGATGTTTGGCACCATCGCCGCATCCGGTGTACGCATCGTTTCCCGCGAGCCATTGAACCGTCGGGCAATTCTGATTATTGCACTGTCGCTGGCCGTCGGTCTGGGCGTTTCTCAGCAGCCGCTGATTTTGCAATTTGCCCCTGACTGGCTGAAAAACCTGCTCTCTTCAGGTATTGCCGCTGGCGGTATTACTGCCATTGTGCTGAACCTGATTTTCCCGCCGGAAAAACCGTAATTCACTTAGCGGCGGTAAGTTTCTTTACCGCCGCAGCGACTCTCTTTCACCATTCCCGCCTTGAGGAATGCGCGTAAATCGTGCATAACTCCCTTATGTGTATTTCGCGGGATGGAAGACTATGAAATTTATTGGGAAGCTGCTTCTCTACATTTTCGTCGCGCTACTCGTAGTGATAACTGGCCTCTATTTTCTTCTGCAAACCCGTTGGGGTGCGGAGCATATCAGCGCATGGATTTCCGAAAATAGCGACTACCATTTGGTCTTCGGGGCAATGGATCACCGCTTTTCCGCGCCGTCTCATATCATACTGGAGAACGTCACGTTTGGTCGTGATGGACAGCCCGCGACCCTGGTGGCAAAAAGTGTTGATATCGCCTTGAGTAGTCGGCAACTGACCGAACCGCGCCATGTCGATACCATTCTGCTGGAAAACGGGACGCTGAATCTCACCGACCAGACCGCCCCGCTACCGTTCAAAGCCGATCGCCTGCAACTGCGCGATATGGCATTTAATAGCCCAAATAGCGAGTGGAAATTAAGTGCTCAGCGGGTAAATGGCGGCGTTATTCCGTGGTCGCCAGAAGCCGGTAAAGTGTTGGGAACGAAAGCGCAGATTCAATTCAGTGCTGGCTCCCTGTCGCTCAATGATGTTCCTGCCACCAATGTGTTGGTTGAAGGCAGTATTGATAACGATCGCGTTACGCTGACCAATCTGGGTGCCGATATCGCGCGCGGTACATTAACCGGAAACGCGCAGCGTAACGCCGACGGTAGCTGGCAGGTGGAAAACCTGCGCATGGCGGATATCCGTCTGCAAAGCGAAAAATCGCTGACTGATTTCTTTGCGCCATTGCGCTCTGTGCCTTCGTTACAGATTGGTCGCCTGGAAGTGATAGATGCTCGCCTGCAAGGCCCGGACTGGGCGGTGACCGATCTCGATCTCAGCTTACGCAACATGACCTTCAGTAAAGATGACTGGCAGACACAGGAAGGAAAGCTGTCGATGAATGCCAGCGAGTTTATTTATGGTTCGCTGCATTTGTTTGACCCGATTATGAACGCAGAATTTTCCCCGCAGGGCGTGGCGCTGCGCCAGTTTACCAGCCGTTGGGAAGGTGGCATGGTGAGAACGTCAGGAAACTGGCAACGCGACGGGAAAACGCTGATCCTCGATGATGCGGCAATTGTCGGGCTGGAATATACCCTGCCAAAAAACTGGCAACAGTTATGGATGGAAACAACACCCGGCTGGTTAAACAGTCTGCAACTGAAGAGATTTAGCGCCAGCCGCAACCTGATCATTGATATCGACCCGGCCTTCCCGTGGCAACTCACCGCGCTCGATGGCTATGGCGCGAATCTGACACTGGTTGCCAATCACCAATGGGGCGTCTGGAGTGGCACAGCGAATCTGAATGCCGCCGCCGCGACGTTCAATCGTGTTGATGTTCGCCGTCCGTCGCTGGCACTGGCCGCCAACAGCAGCACGGTGAATATCAGCGAACTTAGCGCGTTTACCGAGAAAGGCATTCTGGAAGCCACTGCCAGTGTTTCACAAACGCCGCAGCGCCAGACTCATATCAGCCTGAACGGACGCGGTGTGCCGGTGAATATCCTGCAACAGTGGGGATGGCCAGAGCTACCGATTACTGGCGACGGCAATATTCAGCTTACCGCCAGCGGCGATATTCAGGCCGATGCACCACTAAAACCCACGGTTAACGGGCAACTCCATGCCGTGAACGCTGAAAAACAGCAAGTGACCCAAACCATGAATGCTGGCGTCGTTTCCAGTGGCGAAGTTACGTCAACGGAGCCAGTGCAGTAAAAATCAATCTCACCGGGTACGACACAGCCGTACCCGGCATTTTTTCAATAAATAACAAACAGTAGAGTATCCAATTACCATGTTCGTTCCCGCTCATTGCACGGCGTAAACCATCCTTAAGAATACGGATATTGCTATTTTTTGTTATCAACTTACGTTTCTTTTTTCTGGGAGCGCGGTTGTGCCAAAGCGTAACTTATGGATTTGCCGAGAGTTTCTGTGAAGAGGATCATGGCAAGGCGAAACGAAGCGGAAAAAAGTGTGATGGGGGATGTGATAAGGCGAGGAAGTAGCTATAATGCGCCCCGCCTCCATGTAGCAATCGAGGCGCGGAAGATCGTCGTCTCCGGTGAGGCGGCTGGACTTCAAATCCAGTTGGGGCCGCCAGCGGTCCCGGGCAGGTTCGACTCCTGTGATCTTCCGCCAAAATACTTCTTCTGAACTCTCCCGACGTCAACCCCCCCCTTCTAATCCCTTATATATCAGGCTTTCTTTGTATCCTGAGGTCAACAGGAGTCAACATACTTCAATATACCTTTGGGGGCATAATTGGGGGAACTAAATATTGAAAGGAAAGTTCATGCCACCAAAACAATAAAAAAACTTTATAATCAAATAATAACATCATCTGATACCCATAGTAGACCTTGCAAATTTTCTATCGGCAGAAAGTTTTCTGCTCATAAATTCAACAGACTCAGAATGCTTGTCGAATAGACGGAAAAGGGTAAAAACATCTCGTTCCGCGACATACATCGAATGTGATGTTTAATCAAGGCCATCAAATTAAGAGAGGATGCACAAAAAAATCAAGAATGGTTACGATCGGGCGCATATAACACTCTAGAAAGAGAGCAATGTTACTAAGGACAGCCCCCTCTCAACTGAGTCTATCAGAACATAATGACTTAACTGTCAAAATGACCAAGTTGCCTCTTTCCCTTACATACAAACAAACTCTGGTTACCAAAACATTCTTGCATTAAGGAGGAAACAAAGATGCCGTTAACTGATGCAAAAGTACGCGCATTAAAACCCAGAGAAAAAGCATATCGCATAAGCGACGCAGGCGGATTATACGTTGAAGTTGCTCCCAATGGCTCACGCTACTGGCGCATGAAATATCGCATTGCGGGAAAAGAAAAACGCCTCGCTTTTGGCGTCTACCCCGATGTTTCTCTTGCTGACGCCCGTGAAAAACGTGATGCGGCTAAGAAGATTCTGGCGGCAGGTGGAGATCCCGGAGAAGCAAAAAAAGCCGAGAAACTTGCACAGAAACTGAATGCAGAAAACACCTTTGAAGTCATTGCTCGCGAGTGGCATCAGTCTAAAGCAGATCGCTGGTCCCTACGCTACCGTGCAGAAATCATTGACACCTTTGAAAAAGACATCTTCCCCTATATTGGCAAACGTCCCATCGCTGATATTAAACCAATGGAGCTACTGGAAACTTTACGTAAAATGGAGAAACGCGGAGCGTTGGAGAAAATGCGTAAAGTTCGTCAACGCTGTGGAGAAGTATTCCGTTTTGCAATCATTACTGGCAGAGCGAGTTACAATCCCGCCCCCGATCTTGCCGGTGCGTTAGCTACACCAAAGAAAGTGCATTTCCCATTCCTTACTGCTACTGAACTTCCTTACTTCCTTAACGATCTGGCAGGTTATACCGGCAGTATCATCACAAAAACAGCGACTCAGATCATCATGTTAACTGGCGTACGCACGCAAGAATTGCGCTTTGCCCGCTGGGAGGATATCAATTTTGAAACAAAGTTGTGGGAAATTCCAGCAGAGGTGATGAAGATGAAACGTCCTCATATTGTGCCGCTTTCAGAACAAGTCATTACTCTATTTAAGCTGCTTGAGCCAATATCAAAACATCATTCGTTGGTGTTTATCGGCCGGAACGATCCTCGCAAGCCTATAAGCAAGGAAAGTATTAATCAGGTTATTGAGTTACTGGGATATAAAGGTAGGCTAACCGGACATGGCTTCCGCCACACCATGAGCACCATTTTACACGAACAGGGTTTTAATTCAGCGTGGATCGAAACACAGTTAGCCCATGTAGATAAAAATGCTATCAGGGGAACTTATAACCATGCTCAGTATCTCGATGGCCGCCGTGAAATGATGCAATGGTACGCTGACTACATATATTCACTTTCTGAGCAGACCTGATGAATGAAAGTTCAGTGATACAAAAATAATGAATAACCATCCTGCACTGACAGCAGGATGGCTTTATTTATATTTCTTTTTTTATTTGCTCACACTGCCTGAACCCACATCGGGGGAGCAAGGATGCGGACTCCACATCTTGTACCACTCTACAAACAGGCTGTAGTGGATCGGTAATTCA
>NZ_RHJM01000036.1:0-19021 GCF_004212315.1 Escherichia sp. E10V5 | reverse complement strand
TTAACTGATCGGCATTGCGGCTAAGGAGGCTTTATGGTCAATGCCATTTTTTGCGCCCACGGCAAATTAGCTTGCGCCATGCTGGAATCGGTTCAGATGGTGTACGGCGACGCCAATGTTGAGGCAGTTGAATTTGTGCCCGGCGAGAACGCCGGAGACATCGTGGCAAAGCTAGAAAAGTTAGTGAGTATTCACAATCATGACGAGTGGTTAATCGCCGTGGACTTACAGTGCGGCAGCCCGTGGAACGCGGCGGCAACGCTTGCGATGCGTAATCCGCGCCTGCGGGTAATCAGCGGCCTTTCCCTGCCGCTGACGCTCGAACTGGTCGATAACCAGGACAGCATGAACGTTGATGAACTGTGTGAACACCTGACGCAAATCGCAAAGCAAACCTGCGTTGTCTGGAAACAACTGGCAACGGCAGAGGAGGATTTCTGATGAACATTACGCTCGCCCGCATTGATGACCGCCTAATCCACGGCCAGGTCACTACCGTCTGGTCGAAAGTAGCTAACGCCCAGCGCATTATTATCTGCAATGACGAGGTGTATAACGATGAAGTTCGCCGGACATTATTGCGTCAGGCCGCCCCGCCGGGAATGAAAGTTAACGTGGTCAATATTGAAAAAGCCGTCGCGGTGTATCACAACCCACAATATCAGGACGAAACCGTATTTTATCTTTTTACCCGACCTCAGGATGCCTTAGCGATGGTTCGTCAGGGAGTAAAAATCGGCACCCTGAATATTGGCGGCATGGCCTGGCGACCCGGTAAAAAACAGTTAACCAAAGCAGTTTCATTAGATGACGATGATATTAACGCATTTCATGAGTTAAATAATCTTGGCGTCACGCTGGATTTACGCGTTGTAGCGTCAGATCCTTCAATCAATATTATCGACAAAATAAAAGAACAGTTAGTCGCAAATTAAATAATAGCGCCTGTGTACATATGCTTTAACAGGCAGGGATGACGACACTTAAAAGGTGACAAATCATGGAAATAAGTACCCTACAAATCATTGCCATATTTCTTTTTTCCTGTATTGCCGGAATGGGCAGCGTGCTGGATGAATTTCAGACTCATCGCCCGTTAATTGCCTGTACGGTGATTGGTTTAATTCTCGGTGATTTAAAAACCGGAATTATGCTCGGTGGTACGCTGGAATTGATAGCTCTCGGCTGGATGAACGTCGGCGCGGCGCAATCTCCGGATTCTGCACTCGCCAGCATAATCTCCGCCATTCTGGTTATCGTTGGTCAGCAAAGCATCGCCACCGGTATCGCCATCGCGTTGCCTGTGGCTGCGGCAGGCCAGGTGCTGACGGTGTTTGCCCGCACCATCACCGTTGTGTTCCAGCACGCGGCGGATAAAGCAGCGGAAGAAGCGCGGTTTCGCACTCTCGATATTCTGCATGTCTCCGCGCTTGGCGTGCAGGCACTGCGCGTTGCGATTCCAGCACTGATTGTCTCGCTGTTCGTCAGCGCCGATATGGTGAGCGCCATTCCCGAATTTGTGACCCGTGGATTGCAGATTGCTGGCGGTTTTATCGTGGTGGTCGGTTACGCCATGGTGCTTCGCATGATGGGCGTGAAATATTTGATGCCTTTCTTTTTCCTCGGTTTCCTCGCAGGTGGCTACCTCGATCTCAGTCTGCTGGCGTTCGGTGGCGTCGGCGTGATCATGGCCCTGCTCTACATCCAGCTAAATCCACAGTGGCGTAAAGCTGAACCACATCCCCAGACCACCACTATCACCGCCCTTGACCAACTTGATGATTAACGGAGCCATCATGGAACAGAGAAAAATTACACGCAGCGATCTGGTGAGCATGTTTCTGCGCTCCAACCTGCAACAGGCGTCCTTCAACTTTGAACGCATTCATGGGCTGGGCTTTTGCTACGACATGATCCCCGCCATCAAGCGACTCTACCCATTAAAAGAGGATCAGGTTGCGGCGCTCAGGCGACACCTGGTGTTCTTCAATACCACGCCAGCCGTATGTGGTCCGGTCATCGGCGTGACCGCCGCCATGGAAGAAGCGCGGGCCAACGGTGCAGAAATTGATGACGGCACCATTAACGGCATCAAAGTCGGTCTGATGGGACCATTGGCAGGAGTTGGCGATCCACTGGTCTGGGGAACCCTACGCCCGATTACCGCCGCGCTCGGCGCATCTCTGGCTCTTTCTGGCAACATTCTCGGCCCACTGCTGTTCTTCTTTATTTTCAATGCAGTACGTCTGGCAATGAAATGGTATGGGCTGCAACTGGGCTTTCGTAAAGGCGTGAATTTCGTCAGCGATATGGGCGGTAATTTGCTGCAAAAACTGACTGAGGGCGCATCGATTCTCGGACTATTTGTGATGGGCGTGCTGGTCACCAAATGGACGTCGATCAACGTGCCGTTGGTAGTTTCGCAAACGCCTGCCGCCGATGGCTCCACCGTCACCATGACCGTGCAGAACATTCTCGACCAGCTCTGCCCCGGCCTGCTGGCGCTGGGTTTGACGCTGCTGATGGTGCGTCTGCTCAACAAAAAAATTAACCCGGTATGGCTGATCTTCGCCCTGTTTGGCTTAGGGATTATCGGCAATGCACTGGGCTTCCTGTCCTGATTCTTCGCCCCGGCGCAACCGTCGGGGCCATCGTTCAACACGAGGTGGTTTATGAAAACAACAGCTCTGCGTCTTTATGGTAAACGTGATTTACGCCTGGAAACCTTTGATCTTCCTGAAATGCAGGAGGATGAAATCCTCGCGACGGTGGTCACCGACAGCCTGTGCCTCTCTTCCTGGAAAGAGGCCAATCTGGGTGAAAACCATAAAAAAGTACCCGACGATGTGGCGACCAATCCCATCATCATCGGCCATGAATTTTGCGGCGATATTCTGGCCGTGGGTAAAAAGTGGCAGCACAAATTTCAGCCGGGCCAGCGCTATGTGATTCAGGCCAACCTGCAATTGCCGGAAAGCCCGGACTGCCCCGGTTACTCTTTCCCGTGGGTGGGTGGTGAAGCCACACATGTGGTTATCCCAAATGAGGTTATGGAACAGGATTGCCTGCTGGCATACGACGGCGAAACCTACTTTGAAGGCTCGCTGGTTGAACCGCTTTCCTGCGTGATTGGCGCGTTCAACGCCAACTATCATCTTCAGGAAGGTAGTTATAACCACACGATGGGGATTCGCCCGCAAGGGCGCACACTGATCCTCGGCGGCACCGGACCAATGGGACTGTTAGCGATTGATTATGCGCTGCATGGGCCAGTTAACCCGTCGCTACTCGTTATTACCGATACCGACAATAACAAATTAAGTTATGCGCGACAGCACTATCCATCAGAACCGCAAACACTGATTCATTATCTCAATGCCGCCGATGCAGCATTTGATACGTTAATGGCACTGAGTGGCGGTCACGGCTTCGATGATATTTTCGTCTTTGTGCCAAATGAAGGACTGGTGACTCTCGCCTCCTCCTTGCTGGCGACAGATGGTTGTCTGAATTTCTTCGCCGGACCGCAGGATAAACACTTCAGCGCACCAATTAATTTCTACGATGTGCATTATGCCTTTACTCATTACGTTGGCACATCGGGCGGCAATACCGATGACATGCGTGCGGCGGTCAAACTGATCGAAGAGAAAAAAGTGCAGGCCGCAAAAGTGGTAACACATATTCTTGGGCTGAATGCTGCGGGCGAAACCACGCTTGAATTGCCTGCCGTCGGCGGCGGCAAAAAACTGGTGTATACCGGGAAAGACCTGCCGCTGACGTCACTCACGCAGATTCAGGATCAAGCACTGGCGGCAATTCTGACGCGTCATCAGGGAGTATGGTCCGGTGAGGCGGAGCAATATCTGCTCACTCATGCAGAGGCAATTAGCCATGATTAATCGCGATACTCAACTGTGCATGTCGCTGGCCGGTCGCCCCGGCAACTTCGGCACGCGTTTTCACAATTATCTGTATGAAAAGCTGGGGCTGAATTTCATCTACAAAGCGTTCACCACCCAGGATATTGAGGCGGCGGTGAAAGGTGTTCGCGCATTAGGTATTCGCGGCTGTGCCGTGTCGATGCCGTTTAAAGAAAGCTGTATGCCCTTTCTCGATGCGATCGATCCGTCAGCGAAAGTCATTGATTCAGTGAATACCATCGTGAATGACGGCGGCAGGCTGACCGGGTTTAACACCGACTACATTGCGGTGAAAAACCTGATTATTCACCACCAGCTCAATAGCGCCGCACGCGTGATGATTCGCGGCAGTGGCGGCATGGGCAAAGCGGTCATTGCCGCCTTTCGCGACGCGGGGTTTACCGATGTCATCATCGCCGCCCGCAACCACGAGAGCGGCCCGGCGCTGGCGAAGCAGTATGGCTTCCAGTGGCAACCGCAGCCAGAAGGAATCGACTGCGACATTCTGGTTAACGTTACCCCCGTTGGCATGGCTGGCGGTAAAGAGAGCCATGAGCTGGCCTTCAGCGAGGCAATGATCTCTACGGCAAGCGTCGTTTTTGACGTCGTGGCATTGCCACCGGAAACGCCGCTCATTCGTCTGGCGCAGCAGCTTGATAAGCAGACGATCAGCGGCGCAGAGGTGATTGCTTTACAGGCCGTCGAGCAGTTCGCGATGTATACCGGTGTGCGACCTGATGCGCGGCTGATTACTGAAGCGGCACAATTTGCACGAGAAGGATAAGAAACATCAGCGCATTAAGGGGCGCTCTGATTGGTGGCAAAGTGCACGTTGTTCATGCCGGATGCGGCGCAAACACCTTATTCGGCCTACAAAATCGCGAAAATTCAAGATATTGCGATTAGCTTGTAGGCCTGATAAGCGTAGCGCATCAGGCAATCTTACGTTTGTCATCAGCCTCAGCGCCTTGTTTGCTAACCGTCTTCAGAACGCCTGGTACAATGTGTGACATCGTGAGCCACGTCAGTAAGTGGTTAAATTTGCAGTGGTAGCATTCCTTCCGTGTTTTCTTACTAACCGGAGAAGTAATGGAACTGCTTTTATTGAGTAACTCGACGCTGCCGGGTAAAGCCTGGCTGGAACATGCGCTGCCGTTGATTGCTGAACAGTTGCAAGGTCGCCGTTCAGCGGTGTTTATTCCTTTCGCTGGCGTAACGCAAACCTGGGATGATTATACGGCCAAAACGGCTGCGGTCCTTGCCCCACTTGGCGTTTCTGTCACCGGTATTCATAGCGTGGCCGATCCTGTTGCCGCGATTGAAAATGCTGAGATCGTGATTGTCGGCGGCGGTAACACTTTCCAGTTGCTGAAACAGTGCCGCGAGCGCGGGCTTTTGGCACCCATTGCCGACGTAGTAAAACGTGGCGCGCTGTATATCGGCTGGAGCGCAGGCGCTAACCTTGCTTGCCCAACTATCCGCACCACCAACGATATGCCGATTGTCGATCCGCAAGGTTTCGATGCGCTGAATCTGTTCCCGCTGCAAATCAACCCGCACTTCACCAACGCGCTGCCGGAAGGCCATAAAGGGGAAACGCGCGAGCAGCGTATTCGCGAACTGCTGGTCGTCGCGCCAGAACTGACCATTATTGGCCTGCCGGAAGGTAACTGGATCACGGTGAGTAAAGGTCACGCTACGCTGGGCGGCCCGAATACCACTTATGTATTTAAAGCTGGTGAGGAAGCGGTGCCGCTGGAAGCGGGTCACCGTTTTTAAGTGAATTGCCGGATGCATGATCCGGCATCTTGTACATAGTGCCTGATGCGACGCTTGACGCGTCTTATCAGGCATATTAATACTCGTCCCGTCCCTCATCTTCATCCGGCTGTTCCAGCACACTGTAAGCCACCGAACAAAACAGCGAGTTCAGACGCTGCATATCGCCCAGTAAGCCTAAATGCAGCGAACTGGTTTCAATGCTTTGCACGTTTTGCTGATGCAGGCGATCGACGTGAGCATGGGAATAACGGCGATTAAGAATGCGAAAGCGATGCTTACTACGGCGCAAACGACGAGCGCTGGTGACATCGCCAGAGAAGAACACCGACATTGCCAGCTTTAAATTACTGAGCAATTGCTCATAGAGCGCATCCAGTTCCTTCAACCCATCAAGCGAAAATGCCCGCCGTGCTGCCAGTGATTTGTCAGCAATTTCGCTGCCCATGCGCTCGACGATATCGGAAGCCTGCTCCAGGTTGAGAGCCATTTCGATAATCTCTGCCCAGCGGCGCGACTCTTCTTCCGCCAGCTCTTCTTTTGGCATCCTCGCCAAATAAAGTTTAATCGCGGTGTAGAGGACGTTGATATCATCCGCCAGCTTGCGCAACTCCTTCTCTTCACGCGGTTCACCGTGCATCACTTTATTCAGCCCTTCCATCATCTGTTCCATCGCGTCACCGATGCGCAGTGTTTCACGGGCGGCATTCGCCAGAGCAAGAGTCGGAGTATCCAGCGCACTAACGTCCAGATGTTTTGGTTTCAGATGGGCATCCAACTCAGGTTCATCGCGAATAATCGTTTTGCAAAATCGCGCCATTGGATCGACAAACGGCAGCATGACCAGGCAACGAACGAGGTTGTAGAAGACGTGGAAATAGATAACCAGTTCCGCTTTTGGCAAAGGCAGTTTATCCATTGATTCAGCCAGAACATGGACAAATGGCAGGATAATCAAGCTCCCCACCAGCTTAAACAACAAGCTACCCATCGCAACACGGCGAGCAGCGGCATTGGCGGCACTATTGTTGAGCATCGCCAGCAGGCCGGAACCGAGGTTGGCTCCAATTACCAGACAGAGCGCCACCGGGAAGGAGATAATGCCTGCGGCGGTCAAAGTAGCGGTCAGCAATACAGCAGCAAGGCTGGAGTAGCTGATAACGGCGAACATCGCGCCAATCAGCGCATCCAGCAGAATATCGCCAGTCAACGAAGCAAAGATCACCTGAACGCCGTTTGCCTGGGTGATCGGCGTTACGGCCTGCACAATCAACTCCAGCGCCAGCAAAATCAGCCCAAGACCAATACCGACGCGGCCCAGTTGCCCGGCGCGTGACTGTTTGCGTCCGAGGAAAAAAATAACGCCGATAAAAATGAGCAGCGGTGACAACCAGGATAAATCGAAGGTGAGGACCCGCGCCATTAGCGCCGTCCCGACATCAGCCCCCAGCACAATCACCAGCGCGGGCGCGAGAGCAACCAGATCCTGGGCGACAAACGAGGTCACCAGCATGGTGGTGGCATTACTACTCTGTACCAGTGCGGTAACGCCGATCCCCGCGCAAAAGGCGAGCGGCTTCTTTTCGACGCTCCGGCTAAGGACTGTACGCAGGCGTGCGCCGAAGACGCGCATTACGCCTGTTCGAACAATATGCGTCCCCCAGACCAACAGGGCGACGGCAGAAAGCAGGTGAAGCAGCGTTAACACGAGTTCAGGTTCTCCTTATCGTTATATGTTCCTGAAGCAATTGAATGACCAAAGGACCGGAAACACGCTGGCTGGCATCTTTACTGTGCCTTTTGACATTCGTTTTTCCGGCTAAGATTATTCCAGCCTGATTCCAGTATAAGTGTTTCATATTAATAAAGAGACAGGGCACCCATTGAGTGCCCTGTTTGTTGTAAGGAAAAGTGACATATTTGTGAATCAGTCCACGTCATACCCCAGATTCGGTGCCAGCCAGCGCTCAACTTCGGTAACGCTCATACCTTTACGACGGGCATAGTCTTCGACCTGATCGCGTTGAATCTGCGCCACGGCATAGTACTTGCTGTCCGGATGGCTGAAGTACCAACCCGAAACCGATGCACCGGGCCACATCGCGAAAGATTCCGTGAGTTTCATGCCAGTGTGTTTTTCCACTTCCAGCAGCTCCCAGATGGTGGCTTTTTCCGTATGTTCCGGGCAGGCCGGATAGCCCGGTGCAGGACGGATGCCCTGGTAGTTTTCGCGGATCAGCTCTTCGTTGCTGAGGTTCTCGTTCGGCGCATAGCCCCAGTAAACTTTACGCACGCGCTCATGGAGATATTCCGCAAAGGCTTCCGCCAGACGGTCAGCAAGGGCTTTCACCATGATTTTATTGTAATCATCGTGCTGCGCTTCGAAGGCATCAGCCAGTGCGTCTTCTTCCAGTCCACCAGTCACGGCAAATGCGCCGATGTAATCTGCTTTACCAGAAAGCTTCGGCGCAACGAAGTCCGCAAGACAGTAGTTAGCAAAGCCCGTTTTTTCGGTCTGTTGACGCAGATGGTGGCTGACGTTGATCACATGTGTACGCGTTTCGTCTCGGTAGATTTCAATGTCATCGCCCACACGGTTTGCCGGGAACAGGCCCACCACGCCACGCGGATTCAGCGTTTTTTCGGCGCTTAATTTATCCAGCATGTCGTTGGCGTCTTTAAACAGCCGCTGCGCCTCTTCGCCTACCACTTCATCTTCCAGAATGCGCGGATACTTCCCGGCCAGCGACCAGGTCATAAAGAACGGCGTCCAGTCGATGTAATTACGCAGCGTTTCGATGCTGGCTTCAACTTCCTGCACACCGAGACGGTGCGCCACGGGCGGCGTGTAAGCCTGCCAGTCAAAAGCGAAATCGTTATCGCGCGCAGCTTCCAGCGTAACTGGCGGGGTGCGCGGTTTCTTGCGTCCGTGCTGAATACGCACGGTTTCGTACTCTTTGCGGGTACGAGCGACAAAGTCGTCATGCTGAGTGTCAGAAAGCAGCGCCGCCACGACGCCAACGGTGCGCGAGGCGTTCTGCACATACACCGTCGGGCCGCTGTAGTTTTGCTCGATTTTCACCGCCGTGTGCGCTTTTGAGGTGGTCGCACCGCCAATCAGTAGCGGAATGGTGAAGCCCTGACGCTCCATCTCTTTCGCCACGTTGACCATTTCGTCCAGCGATGGCGTGATCAATCCCGAAAGGCCAATCAAATCGGCATTCACTTCTCTGGCGGTACGGAGGATTTTTTCCGCAGGCACCATCACGCCGAGATCGACGATTTCATAGTTGTTGCATTGCAGCACCACGCCAACGATATTTTTACCGATATCGTGCACATCGCCCTTCACGGTGGCGATCACCATCTTGCCGTTGGTTTTGCCCTGCTCTTTGCTGGCTTCGATAAACGGTTCGAGATACGCCACCGCCTGTTTCATGACGCGCGCCGATTTCACCACCTGCGGCAGGAACATTTTCCCTTCGCCAAACAGGTCGCCGACCACGTTCATGCCATCCATCAGCGGGCCTTCAATCACCTGAATGGGGCGCTCGGCCTGCTGGCGGGCTTCTTCGGTGTCCTGTTCGATAAACTCGGTAATGCCTTTGACCAGCGAGTATTCCAGACGTTTATTCACGTCCCACGAGCGCCACTCCGCCTGCTGGGCGTTAGCGGTATCGTCGGTTTTGCTGCCGCGATATTTCTCGGCAAGCTCCAGTAAACGCTCGGTGCCATCGTCGCGACGGTTAAGGATCACATCTTCCACCGCGTCGCGCAGTTCGGCGGGCAGGTCGTCGTAAATCGCCAGTTGCCCGGCGTTGACGATCCCCATATCCATACCGTTACGAATGGCGTAGTAGAGGAACACCGCGTGAATAGCTTCGCGCACCGGATCGTTACCACGGAACGAGAAGGAAACGTTAGAGACGCCGCCGGAAATCAGCGCGTGCGGCAGTTCGCGTTTGATGTCTTCACACGCGCCGATAAAGTCCTGCGCGTAGTTGTTGTGCTCTTCAATGCCAGTTGCGACCGCGAAGATGTTCGGATCAAAGATGATGTCTTCTGCCGGGAAGCCGACTTCCTCGGTGAGTATTTTGTACGCCCGACGGCAAATTTCGATTTTCCGTGCACGGGTATCGGCCTGGCCCTGTTCGTCAAAGGCCATTACCACAACCGCTGCACCGTAACGACGCAACAGTTTCGCATGATGGATAAAGGCGTCGACGCCCTCTTTCATCGAGATAGAGTTAACAATGCCTTTGCCCTGAATACACTTCAGACCTTTTTCAATGACGTCCCATTTTGAGGAGTCGATCATAATCGGCACGCGGGCGATATCCGGTTCACCGGCAATCAGGCTAAGGAAACGCACCATCGCCGCTTCGGCGTCGAGCATCCCTTCATCCATGTTGATATCAATAATCTGCGCGCCGCTTTCCACCTGCTGACGCGCCACATCCAGCGCCTCGCTGTATTTCTCTTCTTTAATCAGGCGTTTGAATTTGGCAGAACCGGTGACGTTAGTCCGCTCCCCGACGTTAACAAACAGGCTGTCTTCGCCAATGTTCAGCGGCTCCAGGCCGGACAAACGACAGGCGACGGGGATCTCCGGCAGTTTGCGCGGCGCTAATCCTTCTACTGCGCGACTCATTGCCGCAATATGTCGTGGCGTGGTGCCGCAGCAACCGCCGACGATATTGAGGAATCCCGCTTCCGCCCATTCGCGGATGTGCTTTGCCATCGTGTCGGCATCGAGATCGTATTCACCAAAAGCGTTGGGCAGCCCGGCGTTCGGGTGGGCGGTGACGTAGCATTCCGCAATACGTGACAGCTCCTGCACGTACTGGCGCAGTTCATCTGGCCCCAGCGCACAGTTCAGGCCAAAGGTCAGCGCTTCGGCGTGACGCAATGAGTTGTAAAATGCTTCGGTGGTCTGCCCGGAGAGTGTGCGCCCGGAGGCGTCGGTGATGGTGCCGGAGATCATAATCGGCAGTTCAACGCCCAGCGCTTCGAACTCCGTTTTCACCGCAAAAATCGCCGCTTTGGCGTTGAGGGTGTCGAAAACGGTTTCAATCAGAATCAGATCCGCACCACCTTCGACTAATGCTTTGGTGGATTCGCGATAGGCCGCCACCAGCTGGTCAAAAGTGATGTTGCGGAATGCTGGATCGTTTACGTCCGGCGATATAGACGCCGTGCGGTTGGTTGGGCCGAGAACACCAGCAACGTAGCGCGGTTTCTCCGGCGTGCGCGCGGTCCACTCATCAGCACAAGCACGCGCCAGTTTCGCCGCCGCAAAGTTGATTTCCGCCGACAGGGATTCCATCTGGTAATCCGCCATCGCAATAGTCGTGGAGTTGAAGGTGTTGGTTTCGATGATATCTGCGCCCGCTTCAAAGTAAGCGTTGTGGATGGCGGAGATCACTTCCGGTTTGCTGAGAACCAGCAGGTCGTTGTTACCTTTAAGATCGCAAGGCCAGTCGGCAAAACGTTCTCCGCGAAAATCTGCCTCGTTCAGTCGATAACTCTGGATCATGGTGCCCATACCGCCGTCCAGCACCAGAATACGTTCATTTAACTGCGCACGCAGTTGTTCAACTTTGCTGCTCACACTCGCTCCCGACACGCTCAACCCAGACTGTAAAAAAATTCAACAGACCATACTGGCATAAACGCATCAGTGGTAAAAGCGACCACCACGCAACATGAGATTTGTTCAACATTAACTCATCGGATCAGTGTGGCAACTATTGCATTACACCGTAATAAAAATGAAAATGATTTCCACGATACAGAAAAAGGAGACTGTCATGGTCGCACCCATTCCCGCAAAACGCGGCAGAAAACCCGCCGTTGCCACCGCACCCGCGACTGGACAGGTTCAGTCTTTAACGCGTGGGCTGAAATTACTGGAGTGGATTGCCGAATCCAATGGCAGTGTGGCACTTACGGAACTGGCACAGCAAGCCGGATTACCCAATTCCACGACTCACCGCCTGCTAACCACGATGCAACAGCAGGGTTTCGTCCGTCAGGTTGGCGAACTTGGACACTGGGCGATCGGCGCACATGCTTTTATGGTCGGCAGCAGCTTTCTCCAGAGCCGTAATTTGTTAGCCATTGTCCATCCTATTCTGCGCAATCTGATGGAAGAGTCTGGCGAAACGGTCAATATGGCGGTGCTGGATCAAAGCGATCACGAAGCGATTATTATCGACCAGGTGCAGTGTACGCATCTGATGCGTATGTCAGCCCCTATCGGCGGTAAGTTACCGATGCATGCCTCTGGTGCCGGTAAAGCCTTTTTAGCCCAACTAAGCGAAGAGCAGGTGACGAAGCTGCTGCATCGCAAAGGCTTACATGCCTATACCCACGCGACGCTGGTGTCTCCTGTGCATCTAAAAGAGGACCTCGCCCAGACGCGTAAACGTGGCTATTCATTTGACGATGAAGAACATGCGTTGGGGCTTCGTTGCCTCGCGGCGTGTATTTTCGATGAGCACCGCGAACCATTTGCCGCGATTTCGATTTCCGGGCCGATTTCACGTATTACCGATGACCGCGTGACCGAGTTTGGCGCGATGGTGATTAAAGCGGCGAAGGAAGTCACGCTGGCATATGGCGGTATGCGGTGATTTTTCGTCTCTGATTTATACGAATCGCACGCTAAACCGCTGCCTGCGCCGATACGCATAAACATCTTCCACGTGCCCTTCACGGATGCGTTTTTGTAGCGCGCGCCAGTAATCAGCGCGGAACAGGTCGGCGTGCATCTCTTCAAACAGTGGCCCAATGCGCGAGTCGGCGCATAGCCAGTGACGGAACTCTTCCGGGAAAACATCGCCCGGCGAGACGCTGTACCACGGCTCACTGGCAAGTTCGTCCTCCGGGTAGCGCGGCGGTGGGATGTCGCGGAAATTCACTTCCGTCATGTAGCAAATTTCATCGTAATCATAAAACACCACGCGCCCGTGACGGGTGACACCAAAGTTTTTAAACAGCATGTCGCCAGGGAAGATGTTGGCGGCGGCAAGCTGGCGAATAGCGTTGCCGTACTCTTCAATAGCGTCGCGCAGCTGTTGGCCCTCAACCTGTTCCAGCCAGATATTGAGCGGCACCATCCGCCGTTCGATGTAGAGATGGCGAATCACAATCTGTTCGCCGAGATCGGTGATTTTTTCCGGCGCTTCCTGGAGCAGTAATTCCATTAATGCCGGTGCGATTTGCCGCTTCTCCAGCACAAAGTTTTCAAACTCCTGGGTATCCGCCATTCGACCTACGCGATCGTGCTCTTTAACCAACTGATAGCAGGCGCGAACGTGAGCCGCAGACATCTCTTTCTGCGGCGCGAACTTGTCTTTAATCACTTTGAATACCCGATCAAAGCCCGGCAGCGTGAACACCAGCATCACCATTCCACGAATGCCCGGCGCTTCAATAAATTGCTCATTACAGCCTTGCAGATAAATCAGATATTCACGGTAACTTTCAGTTTTGGCGTGCTTCTGGCAGCCGATGGCCATGTACAGCTCTGCAGTCGTTTTGCCCGGTAGAATTTCCCGTAACCACTCGACCAGTGCGGCAGGTAGCGACGCGTAAACCATAAAATAGGAACGCGCGAAGCCAAAGACAATGCTCGCTTCGGCGGTGGTCGTCAGGCAGGTATCAATAAACAGCCCGCCGTCGTCCGCCTGGTGGATAGGCAGCAAAAAGGGCAACGTGCCGGAAGGCGTGATCAGTTTACCCACCAGCCAGGCGGCTTTATTGCGGTAAAACAGTTCGTTCGCCACCTGTAAATGGCTTTCCGCGAGGTTGTCTGTCCCCAGCGTTTCCGTCAGATGGCGAATGATGTAATGAATGTCACGGCTTTTATTCTGCCAGCGCAGACGCAGCGGCAGGTCGCTGAGGACACGCATTAGTAGCGATTCCCAGCCGTGATCGGGATAAAAGTCTTTTGCCAGCGGGCGCGGAATGGTACGAAAGCGACGCTCTGGCTGGGAGCTAAAGATAAAAAGCCGCTCGGGAGTCAGCGAGCGGTGGTCAAATAACCGACAGTACACGGAGTTAAAAAAGCTCTCCGCAATCTCGAAGCGCGGATAATCCGGCAACAGCCGGGTGTAATGCTCTTTGACGCGCAGTAAAAATTCCGCGTCCGTGCTTTGGCCGTTAGTGATACAGCGCAGCTGTTCCACCACCAGACCAACGTGATGATCATAAAGATGGATACGGTTTTTCATCGCCTGCTGGACAGCGTGCCAGTCGGCTTGCTCGAAACGCTGCTGCGCCCCGGAAGTCACTTCGAGGAATCGACCATACTGAGCGTCGAAACCTTGCAAAATGGTTTGTGCAATCAGTAATTCCAGGCCACGCGGCATTTGTTGTCCTCGTCGGGAGCAGAGAATTGCCGGATAAGACGCGCAAGCGTCGCATCAGGCGCTCATTGCCGGATGCGGCGTGAACGCCTTATCCGGCCTACAGTTAGCAACGTTTATCGGTTGTTAGAACTGCGATTCTTCGGTGGAGCCGGTCAGCGCGGTAACTGACGACGTGCCGCCCTGAATAATGGTCGTCACTTTATCGAAATAACCTGTCCCCACTTCCTGCTGGTGAGAAACAAAGGTGTAGCCATCTTTCGCGGCGGCGAATTCCGGTTGCTGCACTTTTTCAACATAGTGCTTCATACCCTCGCCCTGGGCATAGGCGTTTGCCAGGTCGAACATGTTGAACCACATGCTGTGGATGCCTGCCAGGGTGATGAACTGGAACTTGTAACCCATATCCGACAGCTGCTGCTGGAAGCTGGCAATAGTTTTGTCGTCGAGGTTTTTCTGCCAGTTGAACGACGGCGAGCAGTTATAAGCCAGCAGTTTGCCCGGATATTTCGCGTGGATGGCTTCCGCAAAGCGACGCGCCAGTTCCAGATCCGGCGTGGAGGTTTCACACCATACCAGGTCAGCATACGGCGCATACGCCAGGCCGCGGCTGATCGCTTGTTCAATGCCTGCGTGAGTACGGAAGAAACCTTCGTTGGTACGCTCGCCGGTAATAAATTCGCTATCATACGGGTCGCAATCGGAGGTGATCAGATCCGCCGCATCGGCATCGGTACGTGCAACCAGCAGGGTTGGAACGCCCGTCACGTCAGCTGCCAGACGCGCCGCGACCAGTTTCTGAATAGCTTCCTGAGTTGGCACCAAAACTTTGCCGCCCATGTGACCGCATTTCTTCACTGACGCCAGCTGATCTTCGAAGTGAACTGCCGCTGCACCGGCTTCAATCATCGCTTTCATCAGTTCAAAGGCATTCAAGACACCGCCAAAACCGGCTTCCGCATCAGCAACGATCGGCAGGAAGTAATCGACATAGCGCGGATCGCCCGGCTCAATGCCCGCGGACCACTGGATCTGATCCGCACGGCGGAAAGTATTGTTGATCCGCTCCACTACGGCAGGAACCGAGTTCGCCGGATAAAGCGACTGGTCCGGGTACATGCTTGCTGCCAGGTTAGCGTCTGCCGCAACCTGCCAGCCAGACAGGTAGACCGCTTCAATGCCCGCTTTCGCCTGCTGCAGCGCCTGACCGCCAGTCAGTGCACCGAGGCTGTTGATGTAGCCTTTTTTCGACTCGCCATGCAGCAGACGCCACATTTTCGCCGCGCCCAGTTGCGCCAGCGTGCATTCAGGATTGACTGAACCGCGTAATTTCACCACATCTTCCGCGCTGTATGGGCGAGTAATGCCTTCCCAACGCGGTTGAGTCCACTCTTTCTGTAATTCTTCAATTTGTTGTGTACGGGTTTTCATGTGCAGATGCTCCATAGTTATGTGGTGGTTTACGCTAACAGGCGGTAGCCTGGCAGGGTCAGGAAATCAATTAACTCATCGGAAGTGGTGATCTGTTCCATCAAGCGTGCGGCATCGTCAAAACGCCCCTGGGAGAAACGTTCTTCGCCCAGTTCGCTGGCAATGACTTTCATCTCTTCGCCCAGCATCTGGCGGAACAAGGCTTTGGTCACCGGTTTGCCATTGCTCAACGTTTTTTGATGATGGATCCACTGCCAGATCGAGGTACGGGAAATTTCAGCCGTCGCCGCATCTTCCATCAGGCCATAAATCGGCACGCAGCCGTTGCCGGAGATCCACGCTTCGATGTACTGCACAGCCACGCGAATGTTGGCGCGCATACCTTCTTCGGTGCGTTCACCATCACAAGGTGCCAGCAGCTGATCGGCAGTAATCGGCGCGTCTTGTTCGCGCATTACGTCAAGCTGGTTTTTGCGGGAGCCGAGAATGTCGTTGAATACCGCCATTGCCGTGTCAGCAAGGCCAGGATGTGCGATCCACGTGCCATCGTGACCGTTATTGGCTTCCAGCGCTTTATCCGCTTTTACTTTGTTGAGCACCTGGTTATTGCGCTCTTCATCTTTGCTCGGAATAAACGCCGCCATGCCGCCCATCGCAAAAGCACCGCGTTTATGGCAGGTTTTAATCAACAGGCGTGAGTAAGCATTCAGGAAGGGTTTATCCATCGTGACTGCCTGTCTGTCTGGCAGGACGCGATCGGGATAGTTTTTCAACGTTTTGATATAGCTGAAGATGTAATCCCAGCGACCGCAGTTCAGACCAACAATATGGTCACGCAGCGCGTGAAGGATTTCGTCCATCTGGAACACGGCAGGCAGCGTTTCAATCAGCAACGTCGCCTTGATAGTTCCGCGCGGCAGGTTAAAGCGATCTTCTGCATAGCAGAAAACTTCGCTCCACCAGGCCGCTTCCTGCCAGGACTGGGTTTTCGGCAGATAGAAATAGGGGCCGCTGCCTTTTGCCAACAGTGCCTGGTAGTTGTGAAAGAAATAGAGCGCAAAATCAAACAGGCTGCCAGGAATCGCTTCGCCGCGCCAGGTGACATGTTTTTCCGGCAAATGCAGGCCGCGTACCCGACAAATCAACACCGCGGGATTTGGCTTGAGCTGATAGATTTTGCCTGCTTCATTGGTGTAACTGATGGTGCCGTTAACCGCATCGCGCAGGTTAATTTGCCCATCGATCACTTTGTTCCAGTCTGGTGCCAGTGAATCTTCGAAATCGGCCATAAAGACTTTCACATTCGCGTTGAGTGCGTTGATCACCATCTTGCGCTCAACCGGGCCAGTTATCTCGACTCGACGATCTTGTAAGTCCGCAGGAATCCCGCGAATTTTCCAGTCTGCATCACGAATGGAAGCTATTTCCGAAATAAAATCAGGCAACGTTCCGTTATCGATATCTTGCTGCTGCTGAATACGCGCTGCCAGAAGTTTATTGCGTTGTGGCGTAAAATGCGTCACCAGCTCAGTCAGAAATTCTACCGCCTCGGCAGTGAGAACTTGCTTCTCCTGCTCGCCATACGGCCTTGTGAAAGCCAGTTCATCGGTTGTTGTTGCCTGTTCAGTCATCGTGCAGCTCCTCGTCATGGATCCGAAAACTTCCCCACTGTGAACGAAGGATCGTTGTGTGCTTTTCGTTCAGCACAACTAAGACTACTCATTTAAAATGCAAAATCAAAAACAATTTCCATTTTAAATAAAAATATATGATAACTTATTGATAACAATATGAATAAAATTTATTCACTTGCTGAGGTGTGTTTCGGAAATAAAAAAGGCACCCGAAGGTGCCTGAGGTAAAGTGCTGAATCGCTTAACGATCGACCGCCACAGAAGATTAATCCAGTGTAGGATTCATACGGCGTAGATCGTATGGCGTGATCTGGTAGACGTAATAGTTGAGCCAGTTGGTAAACAGCAAATTGCCATGACTGCGCCAGCTCGCTCGCGGTTTGTTTTGCGGATCGTTGTGCGGGAAATAATTATACGGTACATCCGGGTTTAGTCCGGCTTCCACATCGCGGAAATATTCCTGCGCCAGCGTTTGCGCATCATATTCGGGATGGCCCGTCACAAAGGCAATGCGCTTATCTTTACTGGCAAACAGATATGCATCCCCTTCTTCTGTCTCCGCCAGAATTTCCAGATCGGTATAATCACGAATCAACGCTGCCGGAAAGTCAGCATAGCGCGAATGTGGTGCCAGAAATGAATCATCAAAGCCACGCGTCAGAAGCGCATGAGGATGGAGAATATGATGCTCGTAAACGCCAGAGAGTTTGTCGGTGCGGGTTTGCTTAGGAATGCCGTAGAGGATATTGAGCGCGGCCTGTACAGCCCAGCAGACAAACAGCGTCGAGGTGACGTGATCTTTCGACCACTCCAGCACCTGTTTGATCTGTGGCCAGTAAGCGACGTCATTAAACTCCACCAAACCCAGCGGCGCACCCGTGACAATCAGACCGTCAAAGTTCTGTTCCTGAATATCTTCAAAGTTACAGTAGAAGTTGTTCAGATGCTCTGCGGGCGTGTTGCGCGATTCACGGGAATCGATGCGCAACAGCTGAATATCGACCTGCAAAGGTGAGTTTGAAAGCAGGCGTAAGAACTGATTTTCAGTTTCGATCTTCTTCGGCATCAGGTTAAGGATAAGCACCTTTAGCGGACGAATTTCCTGACCAGACGCGCGAGAAGTTGTCATCACAAAAACGTTTTCTTCACGCAAGAAATTGACGGCGGGTAGCTCGTCCGGCACACGAATCGGCATAACCTGATTACCTCACTACATACGCTTATACGTTTAGACATCCAGATAGCTGAAGATAACCAGAAAATTTACCAATGTCGAGCTTGCATGTTGAAGGTGAGAAAGTTTCAAGGAAAAGGCTACGTTAGAATATAAGAATGACTAAAAGGAGAGAAAATGGTTATTAGTATTCGCCGCTCACGGCATGAGGAAGGGGAGGAACTCGTTGCGATTTGGTGTCGTTCTGTCGATGCCACCCACGATTTTTTATCAGCAGAGTATAGGGCCGAATTGGAAGAGCTGGTGCGTTCCTTTCTGCCGGAAGCACCGTTGTGGGTCGCGGTTAATGAGCGGGATCAGCCGGTTGGGTTTATGTTATTAAGTGGGCAGCATATGGATGCGCTGTTTATCGATCCTGATGTGCGCGGCTGCGGCGTGGGTCGGATGCTGGTGGAGCATGCGCTCTCGATGGCACCGGAACTGACAACCAACGTTAATGAGCAAAATGAGCAGGCGGTTGGGTTCTATAAGAAGATGGGCTTTAAGGTTACAGGGCGCTCTGAGGTGGACGATTTGGGGAAACCGTATCCGTTGCTGAATCTGGCGTATGTGGGGGAATAATGCGCTGTTGCCCCCTACCGTAACCCTGCGTAGGACGAATAAGACGCACCAGCGCCGCATCCGGCTTTTTTTTCTGCATCAACGCAA